>JALOOB010000380.1 GCA_025454635.1 Anaerolineae bacterium | reverse complement strand
ACCAGGTGGTTCTTCTTGACTTTATCTTCCGCCCGCCCCAGCCCGGTCTCCTCGCGCGCCATGGTCGCAAGCAGTTCGGCATTGCGGCGCATCGTCTCGCGCATCGCGGCCACGATCTCGGTGCGCTTTTCGAGCGTGAGTTCGTCCAGCGCGCGGAAGCCGCGCCGCGCGGCCGCAACGGCAGAGTCAAGGTCGGGGTAGATGCCATCCCGCCCGGCCGCCGCAGGCCCGCTCACCGTCCGGCCCGCGCGGCCGACGTAGGACAGGTGCGGCGCAACGCCGGAGCCTGTGGCAGGCGCGGACGCGGTCGTGGAACCGGCGGCGGATTTGCCGCGGGTTTGTCCCTGCACGCGGCGGGCGATGGCTTCGATTTGGGCGTCGGTTAGTTTATCGGCCATGCTTCAGTCCCAATCCTGCGAATCCGCCTTATCAGCGCTGGACTCAGGACTCAACCTTCCGGTACTTAACTTCGCCGCCAACTTCCCACTGGTCGATAATCGCCATGACCACCGCGTCCACCGGTCGCTTGTCGGTGACGACAGTCTGGCGGGCGGACGAGCCGCTGGCGTAGAGCACGTACTCGTCCAGCCCCGCGCCGACCGCATCCACCGCGACGACGTAACCCGCGCCGACGACGCCCTCGACGTTCACCTGTTTGAGCACGAGCAGCTTGACGCCTTCGAGCTTCTCTTCCTTGCGGCTGGCAACCACCGTGCCGACGACTTTGCCGATGAGCATACGCGCCTCGTGTTATGCGAGCGTAGGGACTACGCTAAGGAGCGGGCGAGCCGCTTGAGCAGCGGCGCCGCGTTCCCGACGATTTCCGGACCGTGGCCGAAGCAGATGGTGTCCGGTTCCAGCGCGGCCATCTTCTCCACGCTGCGTACCACTGCCTCGTTGTCGGCCGAGTACGCGCCGACGTTCGCCAGGATCTCTCCGCGGAGGCGACTACCCAGCGCATCGCCGGCAATGAGAACGCGCGACGCGGGATGCCAGTAGGCGAGGTGGCCGGGCGTATGGCCAGGCGTCCAGACGGCGGACCAGCCGCCGGGCAGCTCCGCGCCGTCCTCGACGAGCCGCGTCACCTTCACCGAACGTTTCGGCCGCGCCGCGTACGCGACGCCGGTCACCGCGCGGAGCACGTAGCTGAACGCGCTCGGCCGTCTGGGCAGCTCGCGCCAGGTCATTCCCTCGATGCTCGCCGCTTCCAAACGGTGCGCGACGACTTCCGCGCCGCTGGCGTCGACCAACTCGGCCAGCGCGCCCGAGTGGTCATAGTCGTCGTGCGTGATCGCGATCGTGGCGATCTGTTCCGGCGGACAGCCCAGTTTCCGCAGGCTCTCCATCAGCGCCGCCGCGTGCCACGGGTAGCCGCAGTCGAAGACGATCGGCTCCCCGCCGCCGCGTTCGCCCGCTCGCGGATGCCAGACATAGGCGTTCACGCCCATGTTGACCCCGGCGATCAAGTGCAATCCTGGGACGATTTCCATTACAGGCCGGGCAGTCCGAAGCGGTCGTCAAACATCTTGATGGAGCGCATGATTTCTTCCTTGGCCTTGGCCGCGTCTTCCCAGCCCTCGGGCTTCGTGCGCGCGCCCTCCAGGTCCTTGTAGACCTCGAAGAAGTGCGCGACCTCGTGCAGGAAGTGCGGCGGTACGTCCGACAGGTCGTGGTACTCCGCAAGGAGCGGGTCGGTTGCGGAGACGGCGAGGATTTTGTCGTCGTGCACCCCGCGGTCCAGCATCCGGAACACGCCGATGGGCCGCGCCTGGATGATGCAGCCGGGGAAGGTCGGCTCGTTGGTCATCAGCAGGATGTCCAGCGGATCGCCGTCGTCGTAGAACGTGCGGGGGATCAGCCCGTAGTCGCCCGGGTAGTGCAGCGAAGAGAAGAGGACGCGGTCGAGCACGATGACGCCGTTCTCTTTGTTGTATTCGTACTTGTTGCGCGATCCCTTCGGTATTTCGATGATCGCGTAGACAATGTCCGGCACTTTAGGGCCGGGACGCAGCTCCCGCCACAGGTTCTGCATAGGACGTCCTTACGCTTCTTGCGGCTGGCGCCCCAGCGGCAGCGCCTTGTCGACGTTCTCGTGCGGCCGCGGGATCACGTGGACGGAAACGACTTCCCCGACCTTCTCGGCGCCGCGCGCGCCCGCTTCGAGCGCCGCCTTCACCGCAGCCACGTCGCCGCGCACGATGGCGGTCACGTACCCGCCACCAATCTTCTCGTAGCCGACCAGCTCGACCTTTGCGGCCTTGACCATCGCGTCCGCGGCCTCGACCATCGCCGCAAAGCCTTTGCACTCGATCATGCCCAATGCTTCTGCCATGTGATGCCTCCAGAAGTTTTCTGACCACCAAGGACCAAAGCACCAAAGTTACACGAAGGTCCTTGTGTCGCCTTAGTGAACCTTCTGTTCTTTGATTCTTTGTGGTGAATTGCTATTCCCGTTTTCCGTGAGAGTCATCGCGACCGCCGACCGCCTCGATGGCCGCCAGCGCCGCGCCGTATCCTGCCATAATGTCGCGCTCCGCGCCGCCCAGGTAGACGCGGCCGAAGGACCCAAACGCCTGGACTTCGAGGATGTTGATCTCCGCAGCCTTCTCCGCCTCGTTCGCGGCCAACGCGTACAGCGTCTCGCCCGCAAGCAGCATGTGGCCGTGGCGCATCCGGTTGATCAACTGGACCTGGTGCGCATCGACCGCCCGGATGATCTGGCTGGAGATGACGCGGGGCTTGCGGCGATCTTCCTCGCGCGCGCCAAGCGCGGCGAGGATTGCTGCGCCGGCCGCGCGCACCTCGGCCTGGCTCTCTGAATGGACCTCGAGCAGGCCGTACAGGCGCTCGACGATCTGCATGCCGGGCCGCACCGCCGTCGCCTTCAGGGCCACGTCCGTGATGCGGTTGATCTCGATGCCGGGCGAAATCTCGATCCACAGCGAAGCGTCGCCGGGGAGCGGCAGGAAGCCCTTGGCGACGGTGCCGAGGAACGCCGCGTGCTGCGGTTGCAGGCTGTCAAGAAACACGTAGGAACGAAGATCTACGGCCATTTATTGCTCCTGAGAGTTGCGGCGGGATTGAAGATTGAAGATCTAAGATTGAAGATGCGAAGCGTTCGTTTCTCGCCTCTCAATCCCCGCTCTCAATCTTCAATTTTCGATTTTCAATCTTCAACCGTTACAAATGCCGCAGGCGGACGACCGGCTCCGCGGCGTACCGCTCCAGTTCGTCGCGGCCCACCTTCGCCGCGCGCGCCAGGATTTCCGGCGTCAGGAAGTCCTCATATTTCAGCCCCGCGAGGACGGTCTTCTCTTCTTCGGTCAACGAACGGCTCGCCATGACCCCGACGGGATCGTCGAGCAATTTCGCCCGGCACATCCCGCAGTTCTCCGTATGGGCCAGCACGATCATGAACTCACGCTGCGACATCTGTCCGTCCTACTCACTCATCGCGACCGCAAACCGCCGGCCGACCGCAAACCACCGGCAACCGCAAACCACCGGCAACCGCAGGTCGCGAAGGCGACCGTAGGTCGCCCTACTTCTTTAGCTCGTCGATGATCTTGACGCTCGCGCTGGCGCCGATGCGGGTGGCGCCGGCCGCGATCATGGCCTTGGCGTCCTCGGCCGTCTTGACCCCGCCCGCGGCCTTAACGCCCATGTCCGGGCCGACGACTCGGCGCATCAACGCGACGTCCTCGACGGTCGCGCCGGTGGGGGCGAAGCCGGTTGACGTTTTGACGTAATCCGCGCCTGCGGCCTTCGACAGGACACACGCCTCGACCTTCTCTTCGTCCGTGAGGTAGGCCGCCTCGATGATGACCTTGACCGACGCGCCGAGGCCGTGCGCCGCGTCCACAACCGCGGCGATGTCGTCCTGGACGACGTCGTAGAGGCGCGACTTGAGCGCGCCCACGTTGATCACCATGTCGACTTCGGTCGCGCCCATCTGCGCCACCCGCTGCGTCTCGAATGCCTTAACTTCGGGGAGCGTCGCGCCGAGAGGGAAGCCGACGACGGTGCACACCTTCACCGGCGAGCCGCGCAGCAGTTCCGCGCAGAGGGGCACCCACGCCGGGTTGACGCAGACCGTCGCGAAGCTGAACTCGCGCGCCTCCGCGCACAACTGGCGGATCTGCTCTTCCGTGCCGTTCGGCTTAAGCAGGGTGTGGTCTATGTAACCCGCCATGTCCGCGGCAACGTTGCGCGCGCCGAGCCGCGCGCTCAGCCGGTCCGCGCCGGCCCTGACGACCTGGCGCGCGCCGTCGGGGTTCGTCTCGACGCACTGGCCGTCGCAGGTCCCCGACTTGCAGACGTGGCACTCGCCGCCTTGCGGGTAGGCCGCCAGCACCTCGCGCGTGATGATCTCGACCAGTTGATCGAGCGTGTAGGCGCCGAGCGCGCTGTTTGAGGTTGCCTGGTTCATTTCGTAAACCGCTTCTCTATTGCCTTGATCTTTTCGACGCGCGTCGCATGGCGGCCGCTCCCGTAGGGGGTCGCCAGCCAGGTCTGCGCGATTTGCTTCGCCAGGTTTGCGCCGATCAGTCCCGCGCCGAGCGTCAGGACATTGGCGTGGTTGTGCTCGCGGCTGTTGACCGCGGTGGCGTGGTCGTAGCAGAGCGCCGCGCGCACCCCCGGCACCTTGTTCGCCGCCATGCACGAGCCGATGCCGGCGCCGTCCACCACGATCCCGTTCGCGCACTGGCCGGACGCGACGAGCTGCGCCACGGCGTAGGCGAAGTCGGGGTAATCGACCGCGTCCGTGGAGTTCGTGCCGCAGTCGACCACCTCGTAGCCGAGCGACTGGAGGTGCGCCTTAAGCGTTTCCTTGAGCGGGTAGCCGCCGTGGTCCGCGCCGAGAGCAACGCGCTGTTGCGGCGATGCGGCCGACGACGAGCGCGCGGGAGATGCTGCCGGCGCGCCTTCGTCGAGCAGGATGCGGCGCTCCTGCGCCACCTGCCGGGCAAGCGGGGTGACGAGGGCGCCCTTCGGCACTGCGAGGCGTGAGCCGGGCGCAAGCGCGCGGACCGCGGCCTCGTCGATCATAGCGCGGCCTGTGGACCGGCGCGGGGATTCTGGCCGCGACGGCGCGCCGTGCGCGGGCGACTCGACCAGCCGGGTCAGAACGCGACGCACGATTTCGCGGACTTCCGCTTCAGTGGGCGCCAAGGACGGGCTCCTTTGCCACGCGCGGCGACTGCATGAAGAACGCCAATTCGGGCGCGCCTACTGCGCCGCGCTCAGGTCGGTCAGGTTGTACTGCGGGACGACGGCCCAGTCGCTGGGCGGCCAGTACGAGATCAGCGCCTTGCCGATGATGTTTTCCAGCTTGAGCGGCCCCCACAGGTGCGAGTCGCTCGAATTGTTCCGGTTGTCGCCCATCACGTAGACCTCGTCGGGCCCGACGGTGAGAGGCGCGGCGTTGTAGCTCCCTGGGTTCGGGCCGAACGGCTCGGGCATGAGCTGGCCGTTGACGTACACCTGCCCCGCAATCACCTCGACCGTCTCGCCGGGCAGCCCGATCACGCGTTTGATGAAATCGCGGGAGGGGTCGCGTGGGTACTCGAAGATGACCACATCGCCCCGGCTGGGCGCGCGGACGCACCAGGTCTTGTCGAAGAGGGACTTATTCAGAACCGGAATCTCGAGGTGGACGCCGGGGCAGTAGGCGAAGCGGTTGACGATCAGGAACTGGCCGTCGTGGAAGTTAGGCTCCATGCTGATGCCGTCAATGCGGTAGTTATGGATGAAATTGCGGATCACCATAACCATCAGCAGGGCCAGGACAAGAATCTGCACCAGCTCCCAGATGCCGCGGCCGATCGAAGCGGCCGTGGAGACGGGGGCTTCCTGCGCGGGGGGCGTGGTGGGCTGCGACGTCGGTTCGTATTCAGACACGAGCATTCTTTCCTTGGCGAAAACAGTTCATGGCATTATAGCACCGCGCAAAGAGCGTGGCAAAAGCAAGCGCGAGTTAGCAGGCAGTGGAATTGAGCGCAGATGGGGAAAGATCCCGGCGATCCTTCCCCATCTGCGCCATCTGCGTTGAATTGCGTCTATGCTATACTGGTGATCCCTATGAAACGGCCCACCGTTGACGATATCTTGCACCCTTCGCGCGCCCAACTGGCACTCGGCGCGATCCTCCTGGCCGCATTTGCCTTGCGGCTGTGGGGCCTCGACCAGCACAACATCTGGTGGGACGAAGGACTGAGCGCGTGGGCCGCGCGGCTCCCCCTTGCCCGCATCCTCGAGTGGACCTCCCGGGACGTCCATCCCCCGCTGCATTTTCTGATCCAGCGCGCATGGTGGCTGGCGGCAGGGGAAGGGGAATGGGCGATGCGCTTCGTCAGCGCCGCGGCGGGAACGCTGACCGTGGCCGCAGTCTACCCGCTGGCAACTGCGCTCGGCGGCCGGCGCGCGGGGCTGCTGGCCGCGCTGTTCCTCGCGCTGTCCGCGTTCGCGGTGTGTCCGCGTTCGCGGTGACGTGGTCGCAGGAATTGCGGATGTACGTTTGGGGCGGGCTGTGGGCGCAGCTCGCGCTGCTCGGCGCGCTGACGTGGTGGAAGACGGGGCGGACGCGCTGGCTGGCGCTTTATATCCTCGCCGCGGCAGCGGGCCTGTGGACGCTCTACTTGTTCGTGACGGTGCTGCTCGTCGCGAACCTCGCGTTTCTCGTCTTCTGGTGGCGCGTGCGGCGGCCGCTGCCTGCGCTGGGGCTCTGGGCTGCGGCGCAGGCGGCCGCGCTTTTGCTCTTTGCGCCGTGGCTGGCCTACGCGCTGCCGCGCATGATGAGCTGGTCGTCCGCGGAGCCGTA
>JALOOB010000005.1 GCA_025454635.1 Anaerolineae bacterium | reverse complement strand
TGGTCGTCATCGGCCTCGTATGGATCTTCCTGCAGCGCACGAGGACGGGGCGCGCGGTTCGCGCGGTGGCGCAGGACGAGACCGGCGCGCAAATGGTCGGCATCAACCTGGACGGCATCCAGACTCTCACCTTCGCGCTGGCCACGGCAACCGCCGCGCTGGCCGGCGCGGCCCTCCTGCCCATGTACCCGGCCTACCCCAATGTGGGCTTGAACCCGCTGTATTACTCTTGGTATGTCGTCATGCTCGTGGGCCTTGGCAACGTCCCCGGCGCGGTCATCGGCGGCTTCATCGTCGCGCTACTGCAGACCGCGACCCAGCAGTTCTTCGGCATGTCGTGGATCAACGTGGTGCCAACCGTGGTCATGGTTATCGTGCTGTTGGTGGCGCCTTCCGGCATCTTCGGCAGCGAAGTCAAAGGCGTTCAGGAACAGTGAGGCCCCACAGATGACAACCCCTATCACCTCTAACGCGGGTCAGCCTGGCGCCGGAGCGACACGTGGGCCCGGCTCAACGATCTCCGCTGCTCTCGGACGGGTGGGCTTTTCACCACTCGGGTTGGGACTGCTTGTCCTGATCGCCCTCCTGCCGCTGATCCCGCCGTTCAACCAGCAGCATATCATCCGGTGGCTCATCGCGGGCGCGTTTATCGCCGCGCAGGCGGTTGCCTTCGATTTCACCGCCGGTTTCATCAACGTGGTTAACTTCGGCTTCGCGGCCTTGCTCGGCCTCGGCGCGTACACTTCCGCGCTGCTCTCGAACACCGCGCCGTATCTCGCGCTGCGCTGGGGCTGGTCGCCGTGGGTCACGATCTGGGTGGGCGCGCTGGTGGCCGGCCTGGTCGGGCTGCTGCTCGGCATGCTCACGCTGCGCCTGCGCGGCATCTACGCGGCGGTGATGGCCTGGTTTGTTGGCATCGCGCTCATGGGCCTGGCCAACAACTTGACGCGCCTCACGCGCGGTTCGATGGGCCTGCACCCCAAGACGCTGCTCTCGACGACGGATAACCTGCCCTATTTCTACATCATCATGGCGATGCTGCTGCTGACTTACGTCGTGCTGAACCTCGTCACGAAGTCGCATTACGGGCTGGCCTTCAAGGCGATCGGACAGAACGCCGACGCCGCGCGCGCTTCGGGCATCAACCCCACGCGCTACAAAGTGTTCAACTTCGCGCTGTCATGCGCGTTCGCCGGGCTACTCGGCGGCTTCTACGCGCATTACTACGGCTCGCTCACACCCAACACGTTGATGGCCACCTCCAAGACGGTGGAGGTTCTGGCGATTGCCTACATCGGCGGACGCGGGTCCCTCTGGGGAGGCATGGCCTTCGCCTTCCCCATCGTGATCATCATGGAGTATCTGCGCTCGGGCCTCTCGTCGCTGCCGGGCCTGCACCTCGTCATCTACGGCATCTTGATGATGGTGGTGATGATATATTACCCGGCGGGGCTGGCGGGGGTGTATTACTGGCTGGTCGCCAAACTGCGGCGCGGCAAGGGGGCAGCGAAGCCCGTTCAAGGAGAACCGAATGTCGCCTAAGGACATGCGGGAGTACCTGCCGGCAGAATCGGTCGCCCAAATCCACGCGACCACGGTGCGGCTTCTGGAGCGCGTCGGCGTCGAATTCCCGAGCGAAGCGGCGCTGCGCGTGTTCAGACAGCACGGCGTCAGGACGGACGGCGCGCTCGTCTTTCTCTCGGAATCGCAGCTCTTCGCTGCGCTCGCCTCGGCCCCGCGCCAGTTCACGATCGAGGCGCGCAACCCGGGCCGCAGCGTGACGGTGGGCGGCGGACGCCCGGTCTTCATTCCGGGCTACGGCGCGCCGTTCCTCGTCGATGCTGTCGACGGCGTGCGCGCCCCCACCTTGCGCGACTACGATGCGGCCGCGCGGCTCGCTCACGCGCTACCAAATCAGGATATGAGCGGACACCTGCTGGTCGAGCCGGCGGGCGTTGGACACGATGCCGCCATCGTTCAAATGCTCTACGCGCACATGAGCCACTCGGACAAAGCGTTCGCGGGCAGCACGAAAGGCGCGCAAGGCGCGCGGTTCACTGCGGAGATGGCGAACATCCTCTTCGGCGACACGCGCGACCGCCACGTGTGCGTCGGGCTTATCAACAGCCTCACACCGCTGCGTTACAGCGCGGAGATGCTCGACGCGCTCGTCGCCTATGCCGAGATGCGCCAGCCCCTCATCATCGCCGCGCTGGCCATGGCCGGCTCCACCGCGCCGGTCAGCCTTGCGGGCGTGTTGGCGCTCCAGAACGCCGAGTTGCTCGCGGGGGTGGCGCTGACCCAGCTCATCAGCCCCGGCACGCCGGTCGTCGTCGGCTCCACATCGACCAACATCGACATGAAGAGCGGCGCGCTCGCCATCGGCAGCCCGGAGCTCTCGCAGATGATCGCGGCGCACGCTCAGCTGGCGCGCTTCTACGGTCTGCCCTCGCGCAGCGGTGGCGCGCTCACGGACGCGTCCTGCGCGGATGCGCAAGCCGGGTTCGAGTCGATGATGGCCCTGCTCACGACGGTCAACAGCGGGGTCGACGTCGTGCTCCACGCGGGCGGCATCCTCAGCTCCTACCTCGCCTTCTCTTTCGAGAAGTTCGTCCTGGACGACGAGATGTGCGGGATGGTCCGCCGTCTCCATGAGGGAATCACGGTGGAGCCGGAAACGCTCGCGTTCGACGTGGCCGAACGAGTGGGGGTGGGCGGCAATTACCTGGCCGAGGATCACACCGTGCAGCGGTGCCGAACGGAGTTCTGGCGGCCCGCGCTGTCAGATCGGGCCGGACTCGACGCCTACGCCCAGGGACGCACCCTCCCCATCATGGAGCGCGCGCGGCAGCGCTGGCAGAAACTCGTCGCAAAACACGAAGACCCGCCGCTGGATGCGATCGTCGCGCGGCAACTGCGCGCTTATGTCGACCAACACGGCTGCTGAAATCAGGGGGATAAGATGCTTGTAGAGTACCGAATGTCGCGCAACCCCGTCACGGTGCCGCCCGAGACGCCCATCGGCGAGGCTGAAGCGCTGATGCGGGAGAAGAAGGTGCACCGCCTCCCCGTGGTCGACAAAAAGGGGCAATTGGTCGGCATCGTGAGCGAGTCCGACCTGCTCAACGCACGCCCGTCCTCCGTGACAACGCTCAGCATTTGGGAGGTCACTTATATGCTGAGCCAGATCACGGTCGGCCAGGTCATGACGCGCAAAGTGATTACGGTGGACACGGATTGCCCCATCGAAGAAGCCGCGCGGCTGATGCGGCAGCACGCCATCGGCGGCACGCCCGTCCTGCGCGACGGCAAGCTGGCGGGCATCATCACGGAGTCCGACATCTTCGACGTCTTTCTGGAGCTGCTGATGGCGAAGGAGGCCGGCGTCCGGCTGACCGCGCTCGCGCCGTACTTCAAAGGCTCGCTGGCGCAAATCTCGGCCGCGGTCACTCAGAAGGGCGGGCTCATTCACAGCCTGAACGCGTTCGAGAGCGACGAGCCGGGCACGTGGGGCTGCCTGATGAAGGTTGCGGATATCTCAAAGCAGGACCTGATCGACGTGGTTACGCCCCTCGTTGTGCGCGTGCTGGATGCGCAGGACGTGCAGTCGTAGCGCGGGAAGCTGCCTGTGACTCACCTGCAGCCGGGTCACAGACGCTTGCGAATCGCCACGCTAAAGTCGGCTATATGGGCGGAGAGGGCGCGCTCGGCGCGGTCGGCGTCCCGCTGTTCCAGGGCTTCGACCACCTCGGGGAAAGCGTGGAAAGCCAGATCTTCCGGCGAGAGACGGTCGAGGTAGTAATACCAGATGCGCCGGGAGAGATTGTAAAGCATCTCGATCTCGGAGATCAGGATCGAGTTGCGGGCGGCAGCGGCCAGCAGGCGGTGGAAGCGCGTGTCCAGCGTCATCAGGAGACGCATGTCGGCGGCCCTGTGACCGTTTCCCGTCCCGCTCTGAAGCGCGACGTCGATCTCCCGCAGGAGGGCGCGTAGTTCGGCCACTTCGGCCGGCGTGATGCGCTGCGCGGCAAGGCGGACGCTTAACAAGTCAAGGACCGAGCGGACTTCCTGAATCTCCGCCAGGTCGGAAATATTGATGGTGGTGACGAACATGCCTCGGCGAGGGGACACGGTGACGAGCCGTTCCGCCTCGAGCATCTTGAGCGCCTCGCGAATAGGGGTGCGGCCGAGTCCAATTTCGGCCATCAGTGATGCCTCGTGGATCACCGAGCCGGGGGGCATCTGGGTGGTCACGATCTTTTCCTGGATCAGCTCGTAAGCCCGCTGGGTATCGGTTACCGCCATGAAAGGACTCCTTGGTTCGCGTTGCCCGAGGCTTGTAGCGTGTATGTTGCGTTGCGCACGAGGCAATATATTCTGAGTATACTACCCGCCCTGCCGCCTGTCAAGCACTTTTCGGCGGCTTCCGCAATGGAGAGGATGCCAGTGACCGAGCAAATCGCGTGTTCCACTTACCGCCCCACCCTTCGGATGCTCTCGGACGAGCAAATCCGGACCATCCATAGCGCCAGCCTCGACATCCTGTCGGCAACAGGCATCGAGCTACGGTCGGACAGGGCGCGCCGTCTGCTCCTCGACGCGGGCGCGTCGCAAGCCGGCTCGCGCATCCTCATCCCCGAGCGCCTCGTGATGCAAGCGCTTGCGTCTGCGCCCTCGCGTATTCCGATGCATAACCGTCTCGGCGAACTGACCATGCCCCTGGAGGAAGGAAAAGTGTTCTTCGGCCCGGGGTCCGATTGCCCGTTCACCGTCGACGTGGAGACGCGCGAGCGCCGGGCATCGGTGGCAGCCGACGTCGAGCGGTTCGCGCAGTTATGCGACGCGCTGCCCAATATCGACTTCGTGATGTCGATGGGCATCCCGAGCGACGTGCCGACGATGGACCACTATGTCCACAGCTTCATACGGATGATACGCGGCTCCGTTAAGCCCAACGTGTACACTGCGCGCGACCGCCGCGACATGGAAGCTATCTACCGGATTGCGTGCGCGGTCGCGGGCGGCGAGGCCGAACTGCGCGCGCGACCCTTCCTGATGCTTTACGCGGAGCCTATCTCGCCCCTGCTGTACAACGAGGAGTCGCTCGACAACCTGCTCTTCTGCGCGGAGAAGGGCATCCCCGTCGCCTATCCGCCCTCGCCCAACACCGGCGGCGGCGGACCGATCACCGTCGCCGGCGCGATTGCGCTCGGCAACGCGGAGTGCCTCGCGGGGCTCGTGCTGACGCAACTCGTCCGGCCTGGGACGCCGTTCCTGTACGGGATGAACGTGGCCGCGCTGGACATGCAGACGACCATCATCGCGTATGGCGCGCCCGACTGGGGCCAGGCAATGGCCGCGTTTGGCGACATGGCGCGGCACTACCGGCTGCCGTTCTGGGGCGGCGCGGGCGCGTCGGACAGCAAGGTAGTCGACGCGCAGGCGGGCTTTGAGGCCACGTCGACGATCATGACCGCTTTCCTCAGCCGGTGCAACCTGGTCCACGACGTGGGCTACATCGAGTACGGCAGCACCTCCAGCATGGAATTGCTCGTGATCTGCGACGAGATCATCGGGCATACGCGGTTCATCGTCGACGGCGTGGAGGTCAGCGAGCGGACGCTGGCGCGCGCCGCCATCGGCCGAGCGCGACCGGGCGCCGGATTCTTCGCAGACGACCACACACTGGAGAACTGGAAGTGGGCGCAGTGGCGTCCGCGCGTAGTCGATCGTATGCGGTACGCAAACTGGGCTGCGAAGGGCAGCAAAGACATGGCGACGCGCGCCAACGAGCGAGCGCGGCGGCTCCTGAAGGAACACCACGCGCCGCCCCTCTCCGCCGAAGCCGAGGCGACGATTGCGGAGGTTCTGCGGCAGAGGTTCGAAGCGCCGGTCCTGGCGTAGTCAGGAGGCTTCCGATGGGCAAGGTCCTTATTCCAACGACGGAAACATGGCCGAAGACGGCCGACGTAGTGGTGGTGGGTGGCGGCATGGTCGGCGTCGCTACGGCGTTCTGGCTCGCGCGGGCGGGCCTCTCCACCGTTTTGCTCGAAATGCGCGGCGAATTGGGCAGCCTGACGTCTGCGCAGTCGATCGAGTCGTTCCGCGCGCAGTTCACCGAGCCGGCCATGTGCGAGCTGGCGCTGCAAAGCATCGCCATTCACGAGAACTTTGCCGATATTACGGGCCTGCCCGGCTACGATATCGGCCTGCGCTACTCGGGCTACCTGTTCGTAACGGACGACCCCGCGCTTGCGCCCAGCCTCAAGGCGGCTGTCGGCAAACACCGCGAGCTCGGCGTGACGGACTCCGAATACCTCGACGGGGCGGAGATCCGCCGCCACTTCCCCTACATCTCCGAGACCGCCGTCGCCGCAACCTTCCGCCAGCGCGACGGCGCGTTCTCCAGCCACTCAGTGCTGCAGGGATTCGTTCAGGGGGCTTCCGCGGCGTTCCTTGTGGGCACGCGTGTGACCGGCATCGCCAGCGACGCGGCCGGCATCTGCGCGGTCGAGACCGACCGGGGAACCATCGCCACGCGGCGCGTGGTGAACGCAGCGGGCCCGTTCGCGGGAATCGTCGGAAAAATGGCCGGCGTGGAGTTGCCTCTCACGCCGATGCGGCGGCAGAAGGCCTACATTACGCCAAAGCCGCAAATCCCCCAGGACGCGCCGCTTGTGATCGACGTTGGACGCGACGCGTACTGGCGGCCGGAGACGGGCGGCGCGTTCATTGCCTGGGTCGACCCCGACGACGCGATCCGCCAGCCGAGCGAGCATCTGCCGACCGAGTGGGACTTCGCCGCCAACACGCTCGACAAACTCATCCCGCTGACGCCGTTCTGGGAGGAGGTCTGCGCGGGGCTGAAGCACAAGGATGTGCTGCTGAGCGCGGGTCAGTACGTCTACACCCCCGACGACCAGCCGCTCATCGGGCCGCTGCCCGAAGCGCCGGGTCTGTATCTCAACTGCGGATACTGGGCCGGGGTTATGCTGGGGGCAGCGGCAGGAAAGCGCGTTGCAGACCTGATGACCGGAGTCATGGACCCGCAAGACAACGCGCTCCGTCCGACGCGTTACGCCGAAGGCGTTGTCTCCGCCGGCGACAGCTTCCTGCGCGGCCATCACTGACCGGGAGCCGCGATTGGCGCGCAACGCCTTCCATCCGGCTTGACAGCGGAGCGGCGCATTGATATACTGTTGATATATCACCTCCGCCTATTCCCGTCTTTCGCAGTGGGCCGGCGCCGTTCTTCCGTGCCGCAGAAACAGGTGCGAGAACTATGCCTCCTCAACCCGAGGATGATCGCTTCATGATCGACCTCGACGGCCGCGACGTTCCGGCCGTGGCCGGGCAGACGGTCGCGGCCGCCCTGCTTGCGGCAGGCATTCTTGTTTTTCGCCGCACTGCGCGCGGTCGGCCGCGCGGCGTCTTCTGCGGCATGGGCGTTTGCTTCGACTGCCTCGTCACCATCGACAACATCCCGGATCAACGCGCCTGTATGACCCTCGTTCGGCCGGGCATGCGCGTATCGACCGGCGCGGCGCAGGCGCCCCTGCGTGAGGAAACCCATGCCCGCGCTTGAGACCGTCGACGTGGCCGTCGTCGGCGCGGGACCGGCAGGGCTGGCAGCCGCGCTGGCGGCAGCAGAATGCGGCCTGCGCGTCGCATTGCTCGACGAGCGTTCGCTCCCTGGCGGACAATACCTGCTGCCCGGCCATGCGCACGGCGGCGCGCTCACGGAAAGCGAGCGCCTTGGCGGCGACCTGCTGCGGCGGCTGGAGACGGGGCAGGTCGACTGGCGGCCCGGCGTGACGGTCTGGAATGTCGAAGCGGGCTTAACGCTCGGCCTCTTTGCGGATGGCCGGGCGACCACCCTCGCCGCGGGCGCGATCGTGCTGGCGTCGGGGGCGCGCGAACAAGTGGCGCCCTTCCCCGGCTGGACCCTGCCGGGTGTGATGACGGCGGGCGCGGCGCAGCTTCTCGCCAAGCGGCACGGGGTCTTGCCGGGCCGGCGCGTCCTCGTCGCGGGCTCCGGACCGCTCCTGCTCGCGGTCGCGGCGAAGCTGTCCGCTCTCGGCGCCACGGTCGTCGCGGTGCTCGAAGCCAGCCGGCCTGCGCAATGGCTCAGCCACGCACCGGCGGCGCGGGGGCAGGGCGGTCGCTTTGCGGAAGGGTGGCGCTACCTAAGCGATCTGCGCAAGGCGCGCGTTGCCTATCGCTTCGGCAGCGCAGTCGTCGCAGCGCAGGGCGCGGAGCGGGTGGAATCGGTTACCGTCGCTCCCCTGGACAGAGCGGGCCGGCCGCTGCGAGAGGGTCGCTCAGTCGTGGCCGTCGACGCGCTCTGCGTGAGTTTCGGCTTCACGCCAAACGTCGAACTGGCGCAGCTAGCCGGCGCATGGATGGTCTTCGATCCGCTGCGCGGGGGCTGGGCGCCACAGGTCGACGAAAACCTCGAGAGCACTGCGTCCGGCCTGTTTGTGGCCGGCGAAACAGGCGGCGTGGGTGGCGCCGGGCTGGCGCTGCTGACCGGACGCGTTGCCGGCCTCGCGGCCGCGCGCCGGCTTGGGGCTCTCTCCCAGGACGACCTGGAGCGCGCGAAGGCCGGGCTCGCCGGGCGCCGCAAGCGCGAACTCCGGTTTGCCGGCATGCTGAACGCGGTCTGCGCGCCACCGGGCGGGCTGTCAGAGATCATTACGGACGAAACGATCGTTTGCCGGTGCGAGGAAGTAACCGCCGGCGAACTCCGGGCCGCGGTCAGAGAGGCCGCAGGCATTAGGACGCTCGACGCGCTGAAGGTCTGGACGCGCATCGGCCAGGGACCATGCCAGGGCCGCACATGCGGCCCCATCGCCGGCCGGCTTATCGCAGCGGAAGCGGGGTGCTCGCCGGAGGCGGCTGGCACTTTCGCGGTGCGGCCACCCGCGCGGCCGCTGCCCCTTGGCGCGCTTGCCGCGCTGGAAGCGGCAGGGGATGCCGCATGAGCCGCATGCCTGACGTCGCGGTCATCGGCGCGGGCATCGTGGGCGCGGCATGCGCATACTCGCTCGCGCGCGCAGGGCTGTCCGTGCTCGCTCTCGAACGCGATTTCCCCGCCGCGGGGACCTCGCGAGCCTGTGACGGGCTGATCCTCTGCTGCGACAAGACCTCGCCCGCAGAACTGGAGTTGGCGCAGGTGAGCGCCGGGCTGTGGGCGGGGCTGGCCGAGGGCCTCGATCTCGACTTCGAGTACGGCAACACCGGCGTCATCGTCGTCTATGCCACGGTCGAGGGGCTGGAGGCCGGTCGAAAACAGGCGATCGACCGCTGTGGCTGCGGCGTGAAAGTCGAGATGCTGGACGCGGCGGGGCTGCTGGCCCTCGAACCGAATCTCGCGCCCGATCTGGCCGGCGGGATCTACTACCTCGACGAGGCGCAAGTCGACGCGCGGCGGGCCACGCTCGCGCTCCTGCAGGCCGCGCGGCGGTGCGGGGCGGAACTCCGGCAAGGGGTCTCCGTGACGGGGCTGCGCAGGGACGCCGGCGGGAGGGTGGTCGCGGCCCTAACGACCGAGGGCGAAATCGAGGCCGGCGCCTTCGTCCTTGCCGCCGGCGTGTGGAGCAACGAGATAGCGGCCTCCGCCGGGCTGCAACTGCCGGTCAGGCCGCGCAAGGGCACGATCCTCGTGACCTCCGCGGCGCCGGGCATGATCCAACACCCGTTGCTCGAAGGCAGCTACGCGGCATCAGTCCACGCCGACACATCTGCGGCTCAGGTCGCGCTGGTTGCGGAGATGACGGCGGGGGGCACGCTCCTCCTCGGCAGCAGCCGGGAATTCGTTGGATTTGACCGGTCTGTGTCGCGGGCCGTCGCCCAGGCCATTGCGGCACGCGCGATGCGTTATCTTCCGGCGCTTGCGGAGCGCAACGTGATCCGGGCGTATGCCGGGCTGCGTCCGTGGAGCCCCGACCACCTGCCGTTGATCGGGCCGGTGGCCGGCGTCCCGGGATTGTACCTTGCGACAGGACATGAAGGGGCGGGCATTGGCCTTGCCCCGGTGACGGGCGAAATCATCGCCCGCTGGCTGATCGACCCGGCCTACGGCAAGAGTCAGGCGACTTCAGGACTGGCTCGGACCGTCTGGCCCGGCCGGTTTGGAGATCTCATACAAGACGCGGCCGCAGTACGCGCGGCCGCATAGGAACGAGCGGCTCGCCCGCTCCAAACAGCTCTCGACCCACTGTCAGGCAACCGCCATAAAGGAGGCAACCGGTGAGCGAAATTCTTGTCCAACTCTCCGAGGCCATTATCGACGGTAACGTGGAAGATATCGTCGACCTGACCGAGGAGGCCCTCGACGACGGGATTCCCGCGCAGGAGGTTCTCAACAAGGGACTAATGGCCGGAATGGATCACGTCGGCGCCGAATTCAAGGCCGGCAACATGTT
Organism: Anaerolineae bacterium; assembly: GCA_025454635.1. GTDB lineage: Bacteria > Chloroflexota > Anaerolineae > CG2-30-64-16 > CG2-30-64-16 > JALOOB01. Next base: position 21,882 of record JALOOB010000005.1, on the reverse strand, counting down.
CGTGCCGGAGGTGCTGCGCTCCGCCAAGGCCATGCAGGCGTCGATGGACCTGCTGCGCCCGATCCTGGCTGAAGCCGGGGTGAAGCACACGGGTAAGCTGCTGCTGGGCACCGTCAAGGGCGACCTGCACGACATCGGCAAGAACCTGGTCGGCATGATGGCCGAAGGCGCCGGGTTTGAGGTGAAGGACCTGGGCAAGGACATCACCCCCGACCAGTTCGTCTCGGCGATCAAGGAATACCAGCCCGACGTGATTGGCATGTCCGCCCTGCTGACGACGACGATGCGCGTCATGGGCCACACTATCAAGGCGCTCGAAGAGGCCGGGCTGCGCGACCGCGTCAAGGTGATCGTCGGCGGCGCGCCGGTCACGCAAGAGTTCGCCAACCAGATCGGCGCCGACGGATACGCGCCCAACGCCGCATCCGCCGCCGAACTGGCCCGCAAACTGGTTTCGTGAGGTATCCATGAGGACGAATTACGTAGCTAATGCCGGCGTCCGCTTTAACGTCTTCTCGCAGGACCAGTTGGAGGAGATGTTCAACGGCGTGCTCCACCTCCTGATGTACACCGGCCTCGACGTGAAGCACGAAGAGGCGCGCGACATCCTGGCCAAGGCCGGCGCCTGGGTCGACGGCGAGCGGGTGCGTCTCCCCTCCTACATGGTCAAGGATGCGCTCCGCAAGGCCCCGCGCAGCTTCACACTGTGGGCGCGCGACGGTAACCCCAAGCACAATATCCACATCGGCCCCGGCCGCGCCCACTTCGGCCCCGGCCCGACCTGCACCCACTTCATCGACCCCGAGACGCTTGAGCGCCGCCCGTACACGAAGGCGGACGTCCCGCTCGTGGCCCGCCTGGTCGACGCGCTGCCGAACATCGACTTCTGCGAGTCGCTCGGCACCGTGGGCGACGTCCATTTCGACCTCGGCGCGCTCTACGAGTTCGCGGGGATGTTCCCGAACACTTCCAAGCCCATTGTCGCCTGGTCCTATGACAAGTACGACTCCGCGGGCATTCACGAGATCGCGGTGGCGGAAGCGGGCGGACAGCGCGCGTTCGAGCAGCGGCCCAACTACGTCCACTACTGCGAGCCGCTCTCGCCGCTGGTCAGCACCTTCGAGGCCATCGACAAGCTGATCTTTGCCGCGACGCACCGCGTGCCCCTCGTCTTCACCCCGTGCCCCATTGCGGGCGGCACCGCGCCGATCACGGGCGCCGGCATCATCACGATGGGCGCGGCCGAATCGTGGATGGGCCTGACCCTCGCGCAGACCCTCCAGCCGGGCCTGCCGTTCTTCATGGGCGGCGTGTTCTCGGCCATGGACATGAACACGATGATCCTCGCCTACGGCGCGCCCGAACTGCCGCTCTACATGGCCGGCCTCACCGAGCTGGCGCATTACGCGGGCCTGCCCCTGTGGCAGACCGGCGGCTGCACTGACTCCAAGACGTTCGACGGACAGGCCATGATCGAAGGCGCCATGTCGGTCTTCTTCTCCGCGCTCACCTCGGGCGACCTCTGCCATGACGTCGGCTACACTGAGAGCGCGATGACCGGCTCGCTCTTCCAACTGTGCGCAATGGATGAGGCTATCGGCTACTCGCGGCGCATCATCCGCGGCATCGAGGTGGACGACGACACGCTCGCCGTCGACGTTATCAACAAGGTCGGGCCGAACAACCACTACCTGCGCCAGCCGCACACCCGCAAGTATTACAAGAGCGAATACTTCTACCCCAAGCTGCTGGACCGGCAAGACTTCGAGAACTGGGAGTCCAGCGGCAGCCTCACCATGAAGCAGCGTACGGTGGCCCGCGTCCGCGACGTCCTGGCGACGCACAAGCCGTCGCAGGTGAAGCCCGAAACCATGCAGGTCATCGAGAAGGTCCTTGCCGAGGCCGAGGATCGCGTGAAGGATAAGAAGTAGAGGCAACCATGAGCAAACTACTCGAAAAGATGTCCACCGCTATCCTCGAAGGGGAAGCGGAGAAGATGCCAAATCTGGTGAAGAAAGCGCTGGCCGAAGGGACTTCCGCGAAGGAAGTCCTGGAAAACGGCCTGCTCGTCGGGATGCAGGAAGTCGGCGTGCGCTTCCGCGCGGGCGACATGTTCGTGCCGGAAGTCCTCATGTCCGCGGAGGCGATGCAGGCCGCGATGGTCGTCTTGCGCCCCGAGCTGGCCGCCAGCGGCCACAAGCAGATCGGCAAGGTCGTGCTCGGCACCGTTAAGGGCGACTTGCACGACATCGGCAAGAACCTCGTCGGCATGATGTGCGAGGGCGCGGGCTTTGAGGTAGTAGACATCGGCTTCAACGTGGAGCCGGAGAACTTCATCGAGGCGATCAAGAACCACCAGCCCGAAGTGATCGGCATGTCCGCCATGCTCACCACCACGATGCGCGCGATGGGCCACACCATCAAGGCTATCGAGGAAGCCGGCCTGCGCGATCGCGTCAAGATCATGGTCGGCGGCGCGCCGGTCGATGCCGAGTTCGCCAAGCGCATCGGCGCGGACGGCTACGGCTCGAACGCCCCCGCGGGCGCCGAGTTGGCGCAGAAGTTCGTCGGCGCGGCATAGACGCATGAGCGACACCCATCTCGCGCCGCCCGTGGTGATCATTACGTGTCGCGTGCTCGTCAGCGCGCTGGAGCGCCTGCTGCCCGCGGACCTGGCGCGCGAGGTGACGGTGCTGGATTACGGTCTCCACCGTGTGCCCGTGAAGCTCACCGACGGCGTCCAAGCCGCCATCGACATGGTGGAGGCGCCGAGCCTGATCGTCCTGGGCTACGGGCTGTGCGGCAACGGTTTGCGGGGGATCGAGTCGCGCGAACACACGCTGCTCGTGCCGCGCACGGACGACTGCATTGCCATCCTGCTCGGCTCGTACCGGTCCTACATCCGCCGCTTCCAGACCGAACCGGGCACCTACTATCTCACGAAGGGCTGGCTGGAATCGGGGAGCGATCCGCTGCGCGAGTACAATGAATACTCGGTCCGCTGGGGCGAGCAAACCGCGATGTGGCTGATGGATCAGCAGTACAGTCACTACAAGCGGATCGCGCTGGTCGCGCCCAACCACGAGGAAATGGCGCAATACCGCGAGCGGGCGCAAGAAGTGGCCCGCTTCTGCGAGCGCTGGGGCATGACCTACGAGGAAGTGCTCGGCTCCGATGACTACGTGGACGGACTGATCCGCGCGGCGATCCACCTGCGCGACACGGGCAGTCTGCCCGAAGGCATGGCGGCAGACTATCTCGTCATCCCGCCCGGCTCTCAAATCGAACAAGCCATGTTCATGCGTTAAGGCCCGCGGCCTTAACGTTAACGCCAGCTTCGCTGGCCCCTCTAGCGTTTCTGACGAGGTGAGAACCGATGCAAGTACGCAAGAACAACTACACGGTCAACATGACGCCGACGATGCAGGTGTTGACCGAGAACCAGATCGAGGCGATCTACTACGCGGCGCTCGCGGTCCTCTCCGAGACCGGCGTCCGCGTCTACGACAAAGAGGGTTGGGACCTGGCCCACCAGGGCGGCGCGGTGGTCGAGGACGTCCAGGCCGACAGCGCGCTCGTGAAGATGCCATCGTGGATGGTCGACAAGGCCCGCGCCACCCTTCCGCAGCGCATCCGCGTGATCGGCACCCCCGACGGGGACGGCAAGCGGAAGTACAACATGGACCTGTACAAGAACACGATGTACTTCGGCACTGGCTCCGACACGCCTTTCACCATCGACCCCTACACCCAGGTCCGCCGCCGCGCCACCTACAAGGACGTCAGGAACCTCGCCAAGCTGGCCGAGGCGCTGCCGAACGTCGACTTCTTCATGTCGCTTGGCATCACGCAGGACACCGCGGTCGGCACCTACGACCGCTGGCAATACCTTGCCATGCTGGAGGCGACGAACAAGCCCATCAACATCACCGCGGTCGACATCGAGGGCCTCAAGGACCAGCTCGAAATGGCCTATATCCGGCTGGGCGGCAAGGAAGAGTGGAAGAAGGCGCCCTGCTTCTCGCTCTACAACGAGCCGGTTTCCCCGTTGAGCCATTCCGAGGAAGTCATCCAGAAGCTGCTCTTCTGCGCGGACAACGACATCCCCATTGTCTACACGCCGTGCCCGCTCGCCGGCGCGACTGCGCCCGCGACCCTCGCCGGCCTGATGGTGCAGGCGCTCACCGAGAGCCTGTTCGGCATCGTGCTGAGCCAGCTTCGCAAGCCCGGCTGCCAGGTCATCATCGGCGGCCTCATGTCCGCGATGGACATGCAGACCGCGGTGTACCCGTATGGTTCGCCGGAAATGGCGCTGCTCAGCGCGGGCTACACCGAGATCACGAAGTGGATGCGCGTGCCCGAGTATGAGACGGCCGGCTGCTCGGACGCGAAATGCTTCGACGAGCAGGCCTGCATGGAAGCCGCGATCAATATCAGCACGGCCGCAATGATCGGCGGCAACATGATCCACGATATCGGCTACATCGAGCAGGGGTTGTGCAGCAGCCCGCACATGCTCGTTGCGTCGGATGAGATCATCAGCCGGACGAAGCGGATCCTACGCGGCATCCCGGTCAACGCGGACACGCAGGCGCTGGACGTGCTCGATCAGGTCGGCCCCGGCGGCCACTTCCTCGGCCACGACCACACCTACAACCGCTTCAAGACGGAAAACTGGCGCTCTGCCCTGACTGACCGGCAGGTGTACGCCGACTGGGAGACGAGCGGCTGCAAGGACTACCAGCAGCGCGTGCAGGAGCGCATGGTCGAAATCCTCGAGGCGGACGCCGCGCCGCTGCTCGAGCCGAAGATGTACCAGGAGCTCCGCCGCATCTGCGAGCTCGCGGATGCGCGGCACAAGGACGAAGAACTCGACGTGCAGATGTTCGTCTGAGAACCGGTTACAGATAGAAGATTGAAGATTGAAGATTAGCGGCGCGCCGGTCATCTTCGATCTTCAATCTTCAATTCTGAACCGGAAAGGGGCAATCCCTTGTCGACCGTTAATCACGATAGCCTGGTCCTCGGCATCGACACCGGCGGCACGTACACCGACGGCGTCCTCCTGGCCTACCATGCGCGCAAGGTCCTCGCCACCCGCAAGAGCCTCACCACCAAGCGGGACTTTGCCATCGGCATCGACAACGTCATCGACGGCATCAGGATCGAAGACCCCGCCGCGATCTCGATGGTGTCGGTTTCCACCACCCTCGCAACGAACGCGATCGCGGAAGGTAAGGGTAAGCGCGTCGCCCTCTTCCTCATCGGCTACGACCCGGAACTGATCGCCAACTTCAAGCTGCAAGCCCGCTTCGCAACGCCGCACTACTTCTATTTCGCCGGCGGCCACGACCTGTACGGCCGGGAGAAGGCGGAGTTGGACCTGGCCGGCATCCTCGCGCAGGTCCTCAAGATCAAGGACCATGTCGACGCGATCGCGGTCTCCAGCTATTTCAGCCCGCTTAACCCGGAGCACGAGCAGCGCGCGTACACCGCGATTGCCCGCGTGTGCGACCTCCCCGTCGTGCTCGGCCACCAGCTTTCGACCCGGCTCGGCTCGGTCGAGCGCGCAACGACGGCCGCGCTCAACGCATCCCTGCTGGCCGTCCTGCAAGACTTCATCATCGCCGTGCGCCGAGCGATGGAGCGTCGGGGCATCGTCGCGCCGCTCATGGTCGTGCGCGGGGATGGCACGCTGATGAGCGACGAGTTCGCCGCGCGCACGCCGGTGGAGACCATCCACTCCGGCCCGGCCGCGTCGGCCATCGGCGGCCGCTTCCTGTCGCACCTTGAGGATGCGCTCGTCGTCGATGTGGGAGGCACGACAACCGATCTTGCCCTGATCGAAGGCGGGCAGGTGCGCATCTCGGCCGAGGGCGCGTCCGTCGGCGGCCCTGCGGGCGAGTATAAGACCGCGGTGCAAGCCGCGAACCTGCTCTCCATCGCGCTCGGCGGCGACAGCCACATCACCCTCGCGCGGGACGGGCAGCTCGCCATCGGCCCCGAGCGCGTTCTGCCCCTGGCCCACCTCGCCGCGGAGCACCCGGACGTGGCGAAGCGGCTCCACGCCCTCGTCCGGCGGCAATGGTCACAGGCTTCGCCCGACTGGTTGGAGTACTGGCATCTCCTGCGCGAGCCGCCGCAGAGCTTTCTGGCGGACGCGAGCAACCGCCAGATCGCCCTGATCGACGCGCTGCGCGACGGGCCGCAGCCGGTGCCGGAGCTGCTGAAGCGGCTCAAAGCCCTCCACGTGGGGCAGTTGGACGCGGCCGAATTGCACCGGCAGGAAATCATCGGCAAAGCCGGTCTGACCCCAACGGACCTGATGCACGTCCAGGGCTCGCACGCGCCGTGGGATGTCGAATCGGCCGGGCTGGCGCTCGAAGTGTTCAGCCACCACGTCCCCGCGCCCGGTGGCGGCCGGGGGTCCGATCCCGGCGCGGTCTGCGCGCGCGTCTGGCAGCGCGTCACCGAGATGGCCGCGCACGCCATCATCACGTTCCTCAGCGGCAAGAAGCTCGACCCACCGGGCGCGGTCGACCCGGAGCGCGATGCCTCGTTCGCGCCGTGGTTCTTCCACCACAGCCTCTACGGATCGCACCCCTACTTGCAGCCCGAAATCCGGCTCAAAGTGCCGATCATCGGCATCGGCGCGCCCGCGGGGTTGTTCCTCGGGCCGGTCGCGGCCGCGCTGCGCACTGACCTGATTCTCCCAACGCACCACGAGGTGGCGAACGCGGTGGGCGCGGTGGCCGGCAGCGTAATGGTGAGCGAAGAGGTGCTTGTCTATCCCCGGCTCAACGAGATCGGGCTGGAGGTGCTGGGCTATTACGTCCAGACCGGCGAAGAGCGCGCGGAGGTCGACGACCTCGCGCCTGCGCTCGCGCGCGCGACGACGCTGGCGCGCGAGCGCGCGCTCGGCGGCGCGCTGCGCTCGGGCGCGGACAACCCGCAGGTGGTCGTCGAGCAGCAGTCGGACGGGTTGGATATGTACCGGATTCGAGCGCGGGCGATGGGGAATCCGCGGCTAAGCTAAACCGGCCAGGGCCGCGGGTTCTCTCGAACCGTTGGCTTTTTAGCGCAAACAGGAGTCGCGATGCGACCTGACACACAGAAGGCTTACGACCTGATCTGCGAGCAGATCATCACCTTGGCGCTGCCGCCCGGGCAGGCGATCAACGAGCAGCAGCTTGCGCAGTCGCTCGGGCTGCCGCTCGCGCCTGTGCAGGAGGCGCTCAAGTTGCTGGCCGACGACCACCTCGTGCGGGTGACGCCGCGGCACGGCACTTACGTCGCGGACGTCAACGTGCCCGACCTCGACCAGATCAGCGAACTGCGGCTGTCGCTCGAATCGCTGGCCGCGCGGCTCGCGGCGCAGCGCGCCGGGCCGGACGATCTGGCCGTCCTCCGCGCGTTGCGGGAGGAACAGCTCGCCGCGCATGCAGCCGACGCCGATGCGCGCCGGCTGCTGGAAATCGACCACAAGTTCCACCAGGCCGTCGCGTCCATCGCGGGCAACCGCTACCTGGCGCAGACGCTCGATCACTTCTTCGGGCTGTCGCTGCGCCTCTGGCATCTGCTATGGGCAGGGCCGAAGCACCCGGACGCGGAATCGCTGCCGAAAGCGGTCGAAAAGCACTTGGACCTGGTCGACGCGATCGAGCGGCATGATCCCGCCGCGGCTGAGCGCATCATGGCCGACCATGTGGCAAAGTTCTATGAGGACGTGCGGGCGCACCTGAGCGGTTTGGCCTGACTATGACAACCGGGGCTGCGCATCGGCAAAACGGCAACGCGCAGTGGCTTGGCGCGGGGCTTGTCGTCCTGGCTGCGTTGTGCTGGTCGACCGCAGGCTACTTCGTCACGGGCAGCCTGCGCGGGAGCGGACTTCAACCGCTCGGCCTGGCCTTTTGGCGCGTGCTGTGCGCGTTTCTCGCGCTGTTCGTCGTTCTGGTCGCATTCCGGCGCGATCTGCTGCGGATCACGCGGCGTAACCTGTTGTGGGCCGCGGGCATGGGCGTGCTCGCGGTCGGCGTGTTTCAGGTATTGTGGATCCTCTCGATCGTGACGAACGGCGCGTCGCTCGCGACCGTCGTGCAGTCCAACGCGCCGATCATCGTCGCGCTGCTCGCGCGGGTCTTCTGGCGCGAGCCGCTAACCTGGCGCAAGTGGGTCGCGTTGCTGCTGGCCTTCGTCGGAACCGCGCTTGTCGCCCAGATCAGCGCGACGGGCAACCTGCAACTGACCCCCGTCGGGCTGCTCATCGCGCTCGGCTCCGCCTTCGCGTATGCCGGCATCACGCTCTTCACCAAGAAGCTCACCGACAACGGCGTCAATGCCTGGACGATCCTGGTCTACTCGTTCGGCTTTGCGGCTCTGGCGCTGCTGCCCCTGCAACTCGGCCAGCCGCCTCTCAGCCTCACCGGTTGGCAGCCGCTGGCATTCTTCGCGGGCCTGGTGCTCATCACAACGATCGCCGGCTATGCGCTCTACTCGCTCAGCCTGCGCCACCTGCAGGCGAGCATCGCGGCAATCCTGGCCCTCGTCGAGGTCCCGTTCGCAGCCGCGTTCGCCTTCGTGTTCCTCGGCGAACGTATGAACGCGATTCAGATTGCGGGCGCCCTCGCGGTGCTGGCCGGGGTCCTGCTCATCGCCATGGATCGCGCGCCCCGGCCCGCCGTCGAGCGGCCGGCCATCGAGGCGACGTGAGGGGGGAACGATGAAGCCGAAGCTGTTGTATCTGTCGCGTGCGGACGTCGAAGCGGTCGGGGTTTCGATGCCCGAAATCATCGACGCGCTCGCGGTCGCGTTTCGCGAGCATGGCCTCGGTCACACGCAGATGCCGCCCAAGCCAAGCCTCTCGTCGGGCGCGGACTCCTTCATCCACGCCATGCCCGCGTACATCCCGGCCCTGCGCGCCATCGGGCTAAAGTGGGTGAGCGGCTACCCGGACAACCCGTCGCGCAACCTGCCCTACATCAGCGGGCTGATCGTCGTGAATGACGACCAGACGGGCTTGCCGTTGGCGGTTATGGATGCGAGTTGGGTCACGGGGATGCGGACCGGCGCGGCCACTGCGCTCGCGGCGCGCTATCTGGCCCGGCCCGACTCGTCCACTGTCGGCATTCTCGGCTGCGGGGTACAGGGGCGGACGAACTTGCGCGCGTTGAAATGCCTGTTCCCGGTCAGGCAGGTGATGGCATACGACGCTAATCCGACGAACTCAGCGCGCTACGCGGCGGAGATGGCCGCGCATCCGGAGATCGGGGGCGCGGGCGTTCAGGTAACTGCGGTCGACGACCCGCGCGCGGCTGTCTCCGGGTGCGACCTCGTGGTGACCGCGGGACCCATCCTCAAGATTCCCCATGCCACGATCAAGCAGGGCTGGCTGGACAGCGGCGCGTTCGCCTCGATGGTGGATTACGACTCGTACTGGGACGGCGCGGCCTTGCAGGAGGTTGACAAGTTCTGCACCGACGACGTGCCCCAGCTCATGCACTACCGCGGGCTCGGCTACTTCCAGTCGCTCCCGCCGATTCATGCGAGCCTGGGCGAGTTGGTGACGGGGCAGAAGCCGGGCCGCGAGTCCGCCGGCGAACGGACGATTGCGTGCAACCTGGGGCTCGCAATCGACGACATGGCGACCGCGCCCATCGTCTACCGTCGCGCAGTCGAACGCGGGATCGGGGTGTGGTTGGAGTTGTAGGGCGCGCGTGGCCGGCGCGCAACTTCTGCCTGCTTAGCCTTCTCCCAAGTACGCCTTGCGCACCCGCTCGTCGGCCAGCAGCGAACTCGCCGGGCCGGACAAAACGATGTTGCCGGTTTCAAGGACATACCCTGTCGTCGCCAGTCGCAGCGCGGCGCGCGCATTCTGCTCGACCAGCAGTATAGACACGCCCGTCTTGTTGATCTCGCGCACGGTGTCAAAGATGGTCTTGACCAACAGCGGCGCAAGGCCCAACGAAGGCTCGTCGAGCAGGAGCAACCGGGGATCGTTCATCAGCGCGCGGCCGATGGCCAACATCTGCTGTTCGCCGCCGGAGAGCGTGCCCGCAAGCTGGCTGCGCCGCTCGCGCAGCCGCGGGAAGAGCGCAAACACCCTGTCGCGGTGCCCCTCGATTTTCGCCTTTGCGCCGCCCAGCGAGTACGCGCCCATGTTGAGGTTTTCGTTGACCGTCAGCGTGGGGAATATCTTGCGCCCCTCCGGCGAGTGCGAAACCCCCATATAGACCACATCATGCGCGGGGACGCCCGCGATCGACTTGCCCGCGATCTTGATCTCGCCCTCGCGGAGTTTGAGCAAACCGCTGACCGCGCGCAGCGTGGTGCTCTTGCCCGCGCCGTTTGCGCCGATCAGCGCCACTACCTCGCCCTGGCCGACCGTCAATGATATGCCCTTGAGCGCGTGAACGTGCCCGTAGTACGCGTGGACGTTGTTGACCTCGAGCATGGGCGCGGCGCCCGTCTGAGCAGCGGCAGGCTGCATGGTGTCGGCAATCATAGGGGAGCCTCCGCGTACGAGTCTTCTTCCTCGCGGCCCAGATAGGCCTCGATCACTCGCGGGTTCGCCTGCACTTCCGCCGGCGTGCCCTCCGCGATCTTCTCGCCGTTGTCGAGCACCATCACGCGGTCCGACACGCCCATCACGACCTTCATGTCATGCTCAATCAGGAAAATGGTAATGCCCATATCCCGGATTTGGCGGATCAGCGCCATCAGTTCGCCGCTCTCCTGCTCATTCAGGCCGGCTGCGGGCTCGTCAAGCACGAGCAGCTTCGGGTCCGTCGCCAGCGCGCGCGCGATCTCCACGCGGCGCTGATCGCCGTAGGGCAGGTTCTTCGCCAATTCGTTGCGGAAATGCCAGATGTTCATAAAACGCAGGTGCCGCTCCGCTTCCTTGCGGATGTCCTGCTCTTCGCGACGCTGTCCCTTCGGGCGGAAGATTGCGCCCACCACACCCGCCCGGCTGCGGCAGTGCCGCCCCGACATCACATTCTCCAACACGGTCATGTTCGGGAACAGGCGGATCGTCTGGAAGGTGCGCGCCATCCCGGAGGAAGCGATCGTGTGCGGGCGAAGCCCGACCAGGTTGCGCCCGTCAAACACAATCGTGCCCTTGTCGGGCCGGTAAATGCCCGTGAGCAGGTTGAAGACCGTCGTCTTGCCTGCCCCGTTCGGCCCGATCATGCCCATGACCTCGCCGCGCTCGATGTTCAGGTCGACGCCCGACACGGCCATCAAACCGCCGAACGAGCGCGTGAGCCGGTTCACCTCAAGCAACGCCATACCCGCTCCTTAGCCCGACGCAGCCGTGGTTGCGACCGCATCCTTCTCGGTCTCGAGTTCCGCCGCCACACGCCGGTTGGGCAGCAACCCGCCGGGGCGGAAGATCATCATCACGACCATGGCGAGGCCGACGAACGCGTCTCGCCAATCCTTCACAAACCGGAACACCTCCGGCAGGCCAATCATGCCGAGCGTGCCCACGAGGATGCCGGGGATCGAGCCAACCCCGCCCAGCACGACGATGGCGAACATGATGACCGACTCGAGGAAGCTGCCCAGATCCGGCGAAACGGAGCCGATGCGGCTGACGTATAGCACGCCGGCCAGCCCCGCCCATGCGGAGCCCAGCACGAAGGCAATCGCCTTCACCCGCACCGTATCGATGCCCATGGCTTCCGCAGCCACCTGGTCCTCGCGCACGTACATCCACGCCCGGCCGAGCCGCGAGTTTTCCAGCCGGTTGACCGCAAAAATGGTGATCGCCACAAAAAAGAGGACCAGGTAGTAGTTGCTCAACACCGAAGTAAACTCGTAGCCGAAGATCTCGATCGGTTCGACGCCGAAAAGGCCATTCGCGCCCCCGGTGATCCCGCCTACGTTGTTGACGAGGAGCATGCGGATGATCTCCCCGAACGCGATAGTCACGATCGCCAGGTAATCCCCGCGCAGGTGAAGGATCGGCCGGCTGACGATGAAGCCCGCCACGCCCGCGACAAGAATGGCTAGCGGAAGGGTGGCGAGCAGCGGGATGCCCAGAAGCAGGTTGAGCATTGCCGCCGTATACGCGCCGAGCGCATAGAACGCGGCATGGCCAAGCTGGAACAGCCCTGCATACCCGACGATAATGTTCAGGCCAAGCCCCAGAAGCACATAGATGCCCATGCTCCAGAGCACCGCCCGGTAATAGTCGTTAATGGGCAGGGGCAGCACGATCGCGAGCGCGAGGCCGGCTAACGCCCAGTAGAGCGGCTTGATCCGCCGCAGGCCCATCGTTCGTTGCGACAGTTTCGCCACAGTACCTCCGAAGGGGAGAGGCTAGAGCTTCTCCGCCACCCGTTCACCGAGGATGCCGGTTGGCCGGACAATCAGGATCAGCGCGAGCAGGGCGTAGGCAATCACGTCTTTCCACTGCGAGCCGAGATACACCGCGCCAAGGCTCTCCACGCCGCCGAGCAGCAGGCCGCCGAGCATTGCGCCGGGGATGTTGCCAATCCCGCCGAGGATCGCCGCGATGAAAGCCTTCAGGCCAAAGGTCCAGCCGAGGGTGAAATTAAACGAGCCGTAATGGAGGGCAACCAGCACGCCGGCAGCGCCGCCGAGCGCGGGACCGATGAAAAAGACGATGCCGATAATCCGGTTAACGTCGATGCCCATCAGGCGCGACGTGTCGTGGTCGAGGGAGACGGCGCGCATCGCAGTGCCCGTGCGCGTGTAGTTGACGTAGATGTAGAGCAGGGCCATCAGGAGCAGCGACGCGACGACGGCCAACACCTGCGTGTAGCTCACGGTGAGGTTACCCACCAGGTTGAACCTGCCGGACAGGTCCACGCCCGTCGGGTAGACCTGATAGCTCGCGCCGTAAAGATTGCGCGCAGCGCTCTCCAGGATGAATGCGGCGCCGAGCGCGGAGATGACGGGCGGCAGGCGACCCGTGCCGCGCAACGGCCGGTAGGCGATCCGCTCGAGCAGAACACCCATCAGGCCGACCGTAATCATAACCAGGATCACAACCGGCACGAGCGCAAACGGCCCGGTGCGGGCCACCAGAAATCCCAGGATGGTCAAGAAGGTCCAGCCCAGGTACGCGCCCCACATGAACAACCCGCCGTGGGCAAAGTTGATCAGCTTGAGCACACCGTAGACCATGGTATAGCCGAGCGCGACGAGCGCATAGAACGAGCCAATGGTCAGCCCGTTCAGCAGATTCTGAGCCAACAGCTCCATAAGACCCCTCGTGCAGGCAGGTGGGAATAGGGCGCAGACGCCGCGGACTAGAGAGGATTTGCATGATCGTATGGCTTGCGAGCCGGTGAGATCATGCAAATCCCCCTTATCTCTGCGATCTGCGTCCTATTCTGCTCTTACAGCGCGGGCTGCTTCGGGTAAGGCTGGATCTCGCCCGTGTCGGTGATCACGTACGCCTTGTGGATTGCGCCAAGGCGGTCGCCCTTCTCATCGAAGCCGATGATCGGGCCGGTGATCCCGGGGAAGTCCTTGAAGCTGCCGTGGAGATACTCGGCCAGCTTGGCTGTATCCGTGCTCTTGGTCTGCTCCATGGCATTTCGCAGCACGCGGAACGCGTCCGCCGCCATGACCCACCACACGCTCTCAGCGTCCTCGTTGTATTTTGCCTTGTAGTCCGCGAGGAACTGCTTCGCCTCCGGATAGTCCAGGTCCTTCGGCAGCGGTTCCGTGGTGAACATCATGCCCTTCGCGTTCTCCAGGCCCGCAATGTCGATGATCTCGGCATTGTTCGACGAGTTGCCGCCGAGCCACTGCGTCTGCAGGCCCACCGACTTCGCCTGCTTCAGCAACTGGCCCGCCTGAGCATGGTAGCCGGTGAAGTACACCGTCTCCGGGTTGGCGCTCTTGATCTTGGTGAGGACCGGCGTGAAGTCCTGGTCTTTTGGGTTGATCGCGTCGAAGAAGACGATGTTGAGCCCCGCTTCCTCGGCGTACTTCTTCGTCTCTTCCGCCAAACCCTGGGCGTAGGTGGAGTTGTCGTGCAGGATAGCGATGTTCTTGTTACCCAGCACTTCCTTCATGAACTTCGCCGCAAAGAGGCCCTGGCGGTCGTCGAGGAAGCAGACGCGGAAGAACTGCTTGAAACCCTTCTCGGTCAGGCTCACGCGCGTGGATGACGGCGTGATGTGGAGGATATTCGCGCGGTTGTAGGTGACTGAGGCCGGTTCCGTGGCGCTGGAGTTGTATGCGCCGATCACCGCCGCCACCTTGTTGGAGACCATCCGGTCCGCAACCAGAGCGGCCTCCTTGGGATCGCCCTTGTCGTCTTCGACGATCAGTTCGATCTGCTTGCCGTTGATGCCGCCCGCCGCGTTGGTCTGCTCGACCAGCAGCTTGAGCGCCTTCTCCATGCCCTTGCCCTCGTAGGCAAAGTCACCCGTCAAGGGGGCCTGGAGGCCAATCTTGATCGTGTCGCCGCCACCCGAGCCGGGCGCCGCGCAGCCCGCGACGCTCAACACAATGGCCGCAACAAACAACAGTGTAAACAGCCTCTTCATAAGTTTCGCTCCTCCTGTGAAATTAGGCACTTTACGAGGGAGCGCATCGTTGCTGCTCGCTCGCTCGCCCAATGGGGACACTCGGTTATTGGAACAAAATTCGGACCGAAGTAGTCAACCGGGAGCGTTTCGCGGATTTGTGAGAACGTCACCCCCTTTCGCGGAAGGCCCGGACGGGATGCGCCAACTTCAGGGACGACGAACTGGGCAAACGCCCGGCGCTGCTGCCGGCGCGCCGGAAAGAGATAACTGCGCTTGTCAGAAGGTGAAGACGGCGCGATTATACAGGCATTCGTATCGAACGTCAATGCTCGCGCAGTTGGGAAGAGTAAGCGTGGTGATATCATTCGGTCGGAAGTGATAAGGACGATATGCTGACGAGAACAATTTTGCCGAACCTCCGCACGCGCCTCGTGGCCGTCATCTTCCTCGCGCTCCTGCCTGCATTTGTCCTGCTGCTCACCATCGCCGCGCTGGAACGCACGCGCGCGGAAGAAAGCGCCAACCTCGAAAGCCTGGCGCTCGCGCAGTTGCTCCGGTCTCAATACCAGGAAGTCATCACAAGCAGCCGCGTCTCCCTCGGATGGCTGGCGCTGTCCACCGATCTCGTCGGGAGCGACCCCGCAACCTGCTCTGCGCGGCTGCGTGAGTTTTATGAAGCCTCGGGAGATTATCTCGGCCTCAGCGTTTCGGAGCCGGATGGCGACGTCCGCTGCCTCGCCTCACAGCGACCCATATCCGGCGCGCTGACCAGCGCGGGACAGACATTCTTCCGCCGCGCGCTCGAAACACGGGAGTTCGCCGTCGGCGACGTCCAGATCGGCCAGGCCTCCGGCCAGCCTAATCTGACCCTCGGCTATCCGATCCTGGATCGCGACGGGCAAGTGACGGCGGTCATCGGCGCGGGCCTGAACATCGGCGCGCTCGGCCGCCGGCTCTCCGACAACAAGTTTTATGAATTCGCCTCGCTGCTGCTGATCGACCGCAATGGAACCGTCGTCCTGCGTTATCCCGATCCCGAGAGTTACCTCGGCCGGGACGCCTCGGACACCGAGATCTTTCGCGCCGCACAGGCCAGCGGCGAAGGTTGGATCGAGGCGCCCGGATTGAGCGGCAGCCAACGCATCTTCGCGTTCACGCCCATTGGCGACCCCGCTAATCCCGACCTGTACGCGTTCGCTGGCCTGGCGACGGACTACGTCTACGCGGGCGTCAATCGGATGCTCAACCTGAGCCTGCTTGGGCTGACGGTGATCGGATTGGCTGCGCTCGTGTCGGCCTGGGTCAGCGCAGAGTTGATGATCGTGCGGCGGACTCAGCAGGTCGTCGACGCGGCGCTGCGGATGCGCGCAGGGGACTATTCCGCCCGCGTCGGCCTCCTCGGCGACTCCAGCGAGATGGGCCAGCTCGCGCAAACCTTTGACTCGATGGCCGCCGCGCTGGAGGAACGCGATGCGGAGAACGCCCGACTCATTGGCCAGATGCAGCAACTCAACGCCGAGCTCGAGAGCCGGGTCATCAAGCGCACAGAACAATTGCAGATCAGCAACACGAGGTTGCTCGAAACGCAAGCCGACCTGCGCCGGCTCTCCGAACAGCTCATGCAGAGCACCGAGCAGGAGCGGACGCGCATGTCGCGCGAAATCCACGACCAACTCGGCCAGTTGCTCACCGCCATCAAAATGGAACTGCGGACGGTCGAGCGGCTCATCGGCCGCGACGGAGAGAAGGCGCGCGCGCGCATCGGCGAAACGATCGGACTGGTCGATGAGACGGTCAAGACCGTGCGGCGCATCTCGGCGGACTTGAGGCCGGGCATCCTCGACGACTTCGGGCTGAGCGCGGCCATTGAGTGGCAGTTGCAGCAGTTCGAGGATCGCACCGGCATCGCCACAAGCATGGACGCGGACGTGGACGAGGGACGCATCTCACGTGACATGGCGACTGCAGGGTTCCGCATCCTGCAGGAAGCGCTCACTAACGTTGCGCGCCATGCCGAAGCCACGGAGGTGAGCGTGCGCCTGCGAACTGAGGACGATGTGTTCACGCTCCGCGTCACCGATAATGGGCGAGGGCTGCGTCCCGACCCCAATCGCAGGTCGCTCGGGCTCCTCGGCATGCGGGAGCGCGCGCGGCAGCTTGGGGGCTCCGTCGCCGTGGAAAATGCGCCCGCTAGCGGCGTAACTGTTCTGCTGAAGGCCCCGCTCAACATGGTGGAGAACCCGCAGCCACCGCAAGCAAGCGCAGCCCCGCGGTAGTCTGCGGTGGCCTTGTAAGACAAACCACTACAAGCGGATGCGGCAAGGGATGATTGCTGAAAGAGACTTCCTCTGGTACCTTGTCAACGAGAGAAGTCATATTCTTCATTTATGATGGATTTTGGAACACCGATGTCTAGACGCTTCACCGTCCTGGTCATGGACGATGCCGCCGTTGTGCGCAGTCTGCTGGCCGCCATGCTCGCTGAGATCGATGCCGTGGATAGCGTTATTCAGGCTGAAGACGCGGTGTCCGCGCTGCATCTCATCGACGAGCACGAGCCGGACATCGCCATTCTGGACATCAAGGTGCCCGGAGAGGGGCCGGTCCAAAACGGAATCGACGTTCTGCGCCGCGTCAAGGGGCAGCATCCGGAAACCAAAGTCATCATGCTGACGAATCATGCGACCGAGCGGTACCGGTCCGAGTGCCAGCGGGCTGGCGCGGATCATTTTTACGACAAGTCGAGCGAGTTCGAGCAATTACTGGATAGGATCGCAGAGTACGGGACGCTAAGTTAGGGTGAACCGGGGGTAAGAGATTGAGTCGACCGGCTTTGGGGGAGGCCGGTCGATTCGCTTAAACGCCCCGCCAGCTTCGCCTGTGGGATTTGTCTTACAGAGGCGTAGGCGCAATGCCTATGGAAGACTACGCCGTTTGCTGATAGCGCCCGGCCGGGCGCTGCGGTATAGTGACCTCAGCTTGAGCGATCAAGCCCCCGCCAATCCGTCGTACGGGTTGCGGGACATCGTAGCGGTTAGATGAGTAACGAGGAGAGTAAGAGGATGATTAACTTTATCGTATGGATTATCGTGGGTGGTCTGCTCGGCTGGATTGCCAGCATGATCATGCGCACCGATGCGCAGCAGGGTCCCCTGCTGAACATCATCGTCGGTATCGTCGGCGCCTTCCTGGCCGGCCTGGTCCTCAATCCGTTGATCGGCGGCGGGAACATTAACTCGGGCGACTTCAGCCTTTCCGGCCTGTTGGTCTCCCTCCTGGGCGCCATCGTCCTTCTGGCGATTGTCAATCTGCTTCGCCGGGGCACCGTTCGGTAAAGAACGCATCTGCGCAACGATTGCCCCCCTGCTCCGTCAGGGGGGCGCAACCAAAACCTCGAGTTAAGAAGTCTGCCCATAGATCGGCAGTTGCATAGAACCAGTATCGAATTGTATTGAGCGAAGCCGTAAGTGAATTGGATTGAGCGTTTATCTCTGTAATGGGTGTCGTAACGGTTGAGCGCGTAAGTGAGATGGATCGAACGGGGCAGCGCAGGCGTCTGTGAGTTGAGTTGATTAGCGAAGGACTGTGACGGGGTTGAATTGGCGGATTGAACCGTTGGGGTCGTAAGAGGGGTTGAGGAAGAGCCGGGTTCAGGCCGGAGGCGTAGTTAGCGCCTCCGGCCTGAACTTTTAATCGAGGTCGTTGCGCTGGCCCTCCCGCCGGGCGCCGGCCGACTCGCGGCGCCTCGTCGCGCAGCGCGATTCCTGAGGTCGTTGTATAATGGCTCCCTAACTCACATCCTCAGGAGCCCGCATGACCCCACCTGCAGAACTCCGCGCCGGCCAGCTGCGCCGCCGCTTCGATCCGGCGCGCCTGCCCTATGCGACGAGCGCGGACGCGCCCGACCTCGACGGGATCATCGGCCAACAGCGCGCCGCCCGCGCGATCGAATTCGGGCTGGAGATCCCCTATCCCGGGTTCAACGTCTTCGCCACAGGCCCCGGCGGCGCGGGCAAGACCAGCATTATCACCCGCTTCCTCGAAGACAAGGCCGCTAACCGCCCCGTCCCGCCCGATTGGGGCTACGCGCACAACTTCGCGGAGCCGGATCGCCCGGTCGCGCTCATGCTGCCCCCTGGAGGCGGCGCGCATCTGCGCGGGCAGGTGAACGCCCTCCTGGCGCAGGCGGCAGACGCGCTCGAGAAGATGTTCGCGGGCGACCAGTACGCGCAGAGCCGCAACCTCCTCAGCCGGCAGCTCGACCAGGCGCGCGGCGAGGTCTTCCGGGCGCTGGACGCGAAGGTGCAGGCCGAGGGATTCGCGCTCACGCGCAAAGAAGACGGCTTCATGCTGACCCCCGTGAAGGACGGCCAGCCGCTCACCTCCGAGCAGTACGAGGCGCTCCCCGAGGCGGAGCGTGACGCCCTCAACGAATTGGGGCAGACGCTCCAGGACGAAATGGAGCGCGCCATCCGGCAGGTGCAGGACCTCGAAGAGGGCGCGCGCGAACGGCTGGCGAACATGGACCGAGAGATTGCCGCCGCCGCGATTCAGCCGCTGTTCGACCGGCTGAGCGCCGAATATGGCGAGTGGCCCTCGGTGACCGAGTACCTGACGCGGATGCGCGACCATCTCGCCGCCAACACCGCCGCCTTGCGCGGCCGGCAGCAGGCCGCGGGGGAAGACGACGCTGCGCCCCCCTGGCTGCGCTCGCAGGCCGCCTCCCCGCTCGACCAGTACCGCCTTAACATCCTTGTCGACAACAGCGCGCTAAATGGCGCGCCGGTCGTGGTCGAAACCAACCCCACCTATGGCAACCTGATCGGCCGCGTCGAGATGCGCGCGCAGCTTGGCACGTTGGTGACGGACTACCGCTACATCAAGCCCGGCGCGCTGCACCGCGCCAACGGCGGCTACCTGCTGCTCGACGCGCGTGTCCTGTTGCGCCAGCCCCTGGCCTGGGATGGGCTCAAGCAGGCGCTGCGCAACCGGCGCATCCGCATCGAAGACGCTCTGCAAGCTCCCGGCGTGCTCGCCACCACCACGCTCAGCCCTGAGCCGATCCCCCTCGACCTCAAGGTCGTCCTTATCGGCGACCTCCAAACCTACTACGCGCTCTACGGGCTGGACGAGCAGTTCTCGAAGCTGTTCAAGGTGCGCGCTGATTTCTCCTCGGAGATGGACTGGACGCCGGAGAACGAGGAGAAAATCGCGCAGTTCATCCGCAACCGCTCCGCCGAGTTCGGGCTGCCGCCCTTTGACATGGGCGCGGTGGCCGAAGTCGTCGAGACGAGCGGCCGGCAGGTGGAGGACCAGGACAAGCTCACCACACGCTTCGCGTTGGTCGAAAACCTGATCCAGGAGGCCGCCTTCTGGGCAAGCCGCGCGGGGCATCCCATCGTCACGCGCGAGGACGTGATCGCGGCGCTGGCCGAGCAGCGCGGGCGCTCGAACCAGTACGAGGAACGCTTGCGCGAGATGATCGCGGACGGCACGATCATGGTCGATACGGCCGGCGCGGTGGTCGGGCAGATCAACGGACTGGCCGTGCTCGACCTCGGCGACGCGGCGTTTGGCCGGCCGAGCCGGATCACCGCGACGACGTTCCAGGGCCGCGCCGGGATAGTCAACATCGAGCGCGAGTCGCGCATGAGCGGGCGCATCCACGATAAAGGCGTGCTGATCCTGTCCGGCTTCCTCGGCGGGCGCTATGCGCAGGACAAGCCCCTCAGCCTGTCAGCCAGCATCACGTTCGAGCAGTCATACGAAGGCGTCGACGGCGACAGCGCGTCGTCGGTCGAGCTCTACGCGCTCATGTCGAGCCTGGCCGAGCTCCCGATCAAACAGGGCATCGCAGCCACCGGATCGGTTGACCAGCACGGCAAGATCCAGCCGGTGGGCGGGGTGACGCACAAGATCGAGGGCTTCTTCGACGCGTGCGTCGCATCCAAGGCCGGACTGACGGGCGAGCAGGGAGTGATTATCCCGCAGACCAATGTCGGCAACCTGATGCTGCGCGACGATCTGATCGCGGCGGTGGAGGCCGGCAAGTTCCACATCTGGCCCGTGTCGACGGTGGACGAGGGCATCGAGCTGCTGACCGGCGTGCCCGCGGGTGAGCGCGGCGAGGACGGGCGGTATCCTGCGGAGAGCGTCAACGGCCGGGTTGACCGCAAGCTATTCGAGCTGGCCGACCGGCTGAACAAGTTCGGACAGAAGAACGGCAACGGCAGGCAAGGCAGCCACCCGCACGGCGAGGCGGAGCCTGCCGAGGGCGAGCCGCCGCTGCCCGGCGACCAGCCCGAGCCCAGCGGGCCGGAGCCGGACCTGCCCGGCGAGCGGCCCGAGCCGCCGCAAGAGGACCCGGAAGGCGGTCCCGAGGCCCCTCCGCAAGTTGAGGGCTAGAGAACCGCGCGCGCGATCCGCCAGACCATGTCCTGATAGCTCAAGCCGGCGCCGCGCGCCGCCTGGTAGAACCCGGCTTCAGGCGACAAGTCCGGGTTGCAGTTGACCTCGACGACATACGGTTGCTCCTGGTCGTCGACCCGGATATCCACCCGCGCATAACCTGCGCAGCCGATTGCGTCCCAGGCGCTCCGGGCTGCTTTGCTGATGCGCGCGGCCAAACGAGGGCTCACGTTCGCGGGACACATCACCGGCGTGTGGTGGTATGCGAAGGAGCCCTCGTCCCACTTCGCATCGAAGGACACGATCCGTTCGAACGGGTCCGCAAAGTCGCAAAAGTCGATCTCGGCCAACGGCAATAGCTCCGGCGGATCGCCCCACACGCTCACGTTGAACTCGCGGCCCTCGGTTGTGCGCCACCGCATCCGGCCCAATGCCCAGGCTGCCGTCCTCCGCAACAGGCTTTACGATCACGGGGAAGCCGAGGCTGTCCTCCGCTTCGAGCGCATTCCGAAAGACGCGCCAGGGTGGCGTGGGCACGCCCGCGCGTTCGAAGAGCTGCTTTGCGTGCGCCTTGTGAATCGAGCGCGCGAGGGCCAGCCCCCCTGATCCGGTCAAGCGATAGCCCATCGCCTCAAGCGCCCACGCAATCCGCGCCTCCTCAAACAACCGCCCCTGAACGCCCTCGCCCAGGTTGAAGATTGTCCATTCGAGGGGGGAATGACCTGCCAGGGCGACCTCGACGTCGGCATGAATCGGGACTGCGCAGACCTCGCAGCGCCCCGCCAGCGCGCGGGTGATGGCGTCCGCGCACGCGAGCACGCCTTGCTCGGCCAACATGTCGCGCGGCTCGCCCTTAATCAGGTAGGGGCTGTGGTTGTATACGACTAGGACGCGCTCTGGGGGGGCGGGCGTGATCATGGTCGCTCCATTCTGATCGTCGGCCCAGGGCCGGCTGTGGGCAGTG
>JALOOB010000379.1 GCA_025454635.1 Anaerolineae bacterium | reverse complement strand
CGCCAGAATGAGAGCCTTGCGCGCGACATCCAGCCCGCCGAGGTCGATGCGCGGGTCCGGCTCGGTGTAGCCGCGCGCCATCGCCTCACGCACCAGCTCGGAGAATGGCTGCCCCGCCTGGATGCCCGTAAACAGAAAACCGAGTGTGCCGCTCAGCGCGCCCTGGATCGAGCGAATCGCGTCGTTCGCTCGCATCAGCCCAAGCGTCGCCTCAATCACCGGCACGGCGGACCCCACCGTGGACTCATAGCGGAAACGACCGCTCCCCGTCAACGCGTCGAATACGGCTTGCGGCCCGGCAAGCGGCGCCTTGTTGGCGGTCGCGTAGCCGCGCTCGACGGCGAAGAGCAGCGCCGGGACGGTGGCGTCTGTCGCGGTCACGTCGACGACGATTGTCCGGTCCTGCCCGGCGACATCTACGATGGCGGTCAGGTCGCTCTGGGGCGAGCCGTACTCCGTCCGCGCGAATTTCGTCCCGGCCTGCTTGGCTTCGAGCGCGGCCCGCAGCGTCTCCGGCCACAGCCCCTTCTCGTCGACGAGCGCGCCGTCGCTGTCGCACCATGCCGCGACGCGGAAAGCGACGCCGTCGCGCTCGGCGTGCAGCCCCGCGGAGTCGAGAAGCTGCTTCACCAGCGCGCGGCCCACCTTGCCCGCGCCGAATATGATCAAGGGAACTCTCTTCATTCGTTTCTCTCAATTCAACGCAGATGACGCAGATGGGGTGGATATTCTGGATTTACTTGACAGGGGTCTTGCCGATCTTTCCCAATCTGCGCCATCTGCGTCCTATTCCAGCTTCCCGCCCAGCCCGAACGCATCGTGAATGTACCGTATCCCCGCGTCCGCGTCCTTCGCGTCCAGCGCGAGCGAGATGTTCGTCTCCGACGAGCCCTGCGCGACCGCGATGACGTTCACCCGTTTCTCGCCCAGCGCCGAGAACAGCCGCGCGGCGATGCCCGGCGTGCCGCGCATCCCCTCGCCCACCACTGCCACGATGACCACGTCGGGCTCGATAGTCACGCGGTCGATGAGCCGCCGCTTGATCTCCTCGCCGAACGCCGCTTCGAGCGCGTTGCAGACCGGCCCCGCGTCCGCCTCAGGCACGACGAAGCAGATGCTCTGCTCCGACGACGCCTGCGAGATCATCAGCACGTTGGCCCCGCCCTGCGCGACGGCCGCAAAGGTGCGCGCCGCGATGCCCGGCACGCCCATCATGCCGCGGCCTGCCACCGTCACGAGCGCCAGCCCGCGAATGACGGTGAGCGCCTTGACCGTCCCGCCGTTGGACGACTTCGGCACGACCCGCGTGCCGGGGAAGCCCGGATTAAAGGTGTTCCGCACGCTGATGGGGATGCCGAGGTCGATGGCGGGGAGCATGGTCTTCGGGTGCAGCACCTTCGCGCCGAAGTAGGCCAACTCGGCCGCCTCGCCGTAGGTCAGCTCGGCCAGTGGCCGCGCCCCCTTGACGATGCGCGGGTCTGCGGTCAGCACGCCGTCGACGTCCGTCCAGATCTGGATTTCGTCGGCCTCCAGCGCGGCGCCGAGGATCGCCGCCGAGTAGTCCGAGCCGCCGCGTCCCAGGACCGTCGGCACGCCTGAAGGGGTTGCGGCTACGAACCCGGTCACGACCGGGACCGCGCCCTTTCGGACGAGGGGCAGCAGGCGCGCGCGCGTCGTTTCGCCGGTCGCATCCATGTCGGGCGCGGCCGACGCATAGTTGTCGTCGGTCACGATAAGCTCGCCCGCGTCGACCGCCTCCGCGTCCAGCCCGCGCGCTCGCATCGCAGCCGCGAGGATGGGCGCCATCAGCCGCTCGCCCAACCCGGAGATGACCGCAAGGCCGCGATCGGTCAGCTCGCCGAGGATCGCGACGGCCATGCACAGCCGCTCGAACTCGCGCACCCGTTCGTCGGTTAGCGCCTGAAGCTGCGCGAGGTCGTCGAGATCGGAGATCAGCGCCTCGGCCGCGTCGCGATGTCGGCCGATGAGCGCCTGCCGCGCGTCGCGATAGGCCTGGCGATCCCCGCGCGCGGCCGCGTTCGCCGAGTTAATCAGCAGGTCAGTCACCCCGCGCATCGCCGAAGTGACGACCACGATTTCGCGGTCGGCGCGGCGCTGGTCCGCGACGATGCTCACGACCTGGCTGATGCATTTCGCGTCGTTCACCGAAGTGCCGCCGAATTTCAGGACTTGCACGTTCCCACTCCTTTGCCTCGCGGACCGCAGCTGCGCCGCGAGCAACAAAAAGCCCCTCGCCTTTTGGGGCGAGGGGCATCGCGGTTCCACCCAATGTTCGCGTTGCGCATCGAGGATGCGCCGCATCTTCATTGCGGCCGTAACGTGGCCGGCGGAGCGCCATACACTCCCCGGTCGGCCATCATCATGAGGGGCCGGCGGCCGGATTTGTGGCGCTCGCTCTCGGGGGGTTTTCTGCGGGCAATCGGCGGGGCAGGCTCTCAGCTACGGATGAATCCGCGCCTGCTCTCTCTGGCGCCTGCGCGCCGCATACTCGTCCCGATCAACGCTTTGCGTATCGAGTGACGGCATTATAACGGCGCTCGCGCTCCTGTCAAATCGCGCGGGACGCAGCGGAGATTGAAAATCGAGAATCGCAGACTGAAGATTGAAAATTGAAGATTGAACCGGCCATTTTCAATCTTCAATCTCCAATCGTCGATCATTCCACCGGCTCGACGAGCCGGCTGTTCCGCAGCATTCAGGTTTTTACGAGGTTCACCCAGTAGTCGATCACACTGAACCCGCGGCGCTTGAACAGCGAGAACGCTTCCGCGTTATCCTTTGAATGCGCGTGAACTTCGACGGAGATGTAACCGCGGTTCGCCATCTCGGCCAGCGCGCGATCGAGCAGGAACGAGCCGAATCGGAGACCGCGGTACTGTCGCTCCAGGCCGATCCACGCGAGGGCCGCAATCGTCGGGTCCGGCATCGGATACCAGACGATGCTCCCGACCGCGCGGTTGCCGTCTGCCACCACGAGGCCCTGATACCGTCGCCCGGCGTTCTCGCCCCACGCGCGCAACTGGTACACCGGCTCGTCGCCCGGCCACGGTGAACGTTCGTCGATCATCACCAGGCGCAGCCCGCGCGCTTCCAGTCCGGGGTCCTCGGGCCGCTCGCGATCGTGCAGGGAGGCCGCCAGGGTCACGTCGCCGGGGTTGCTCACCTGGTAGCCGCGCTTGTTGAGCCACGCGACCAATTCCCGGTCGTTGACCGCGCTGATCGCCATGCTCTCCGTCGACCCGTACCACGGCGCCCACAGGCGCTCCTGGATGCCGTAGAAGGGCGCATTGTCCGCCGCAAAGTACACGGGGCAGTAGTAGAGATAATTCTCCGCCGCGCTCAGCAGCCGCGTTCCCAGCCGCTGCTGGCGCGCTTCGGGCGCTACCGCCAGCCACACGATGTGATGCCGCGCCTCGGCCGAACGGTTCGCGGGCAGCGACGCCGGCGGTTTGATCGCATGGACCGCGCCGACCACCTGGCCTTCCTGCATGCCCAGGATCAGCCCGCCCGGGTCAAAGCCCCGCTGCACCAGCACGCGCTCCGCGAAATCAGCTTCGGTGATCGGCGCGTAGTGCCGGTGGCCGGTGAATGAGCGGTTCAGGAACGCGACGAGCGAGGGCAGGTAAGCGGGGAGAAACCGGCGCAGCCGCGCCTGGTCAACGTCGGAGGCGCCGACAGTCATGCTTCACATCCCGATGTAGCGCGCGTAGAGCGTTGCCGCTTCAGCCTCGTCCTGAGTGCCCTTGATGATCGCGCGTCCGTCTCCAAACACGGTGAACTCGCGCCCGTCAATCGTCGCGCGCAGCAGAAACTCGTTCTGTCGCACATCCGCCGCGCCGCCCAGCCGCAGCCTCTCGGCCAACGGGCCAAGCGGCAGCGCGTTGCTAGCCGCGCCCGCGACGCTCACCTGCACCGCGTCGCGGCCGCACAGCGAAGTCGTCCGCGCGCCCGCCTCGGCCGAGAGGAACTCGAACTCGCCCTTGCCGCACGTCGGACAATCCGGGCGCGGCGGCCCCAACTCGAACTTGTCAAACGTCCCGTCCCACAGGTCGATGTGGATCATCCCGTCGTTAAGCTCGCCCGTGCCGGTGATCAGCTTGATGGTCTCGGCCGCGCCGATCGACCCCATCAACGCGACGATGGGGCCGATGATGCCCGCTGTGTCGCAGGTTGCGACTGTGCCCGGCGCGGGCAGTTCGCCCATGATGCACCGCAGGCAGGCCGTGACGCCCGGTCGCACGGTGTGCGTCATCCCGTAGGATGCCAGCACGCCGCAGTATACCCACGGCTTGCCCAGCTTGACGCATGCGTCGTTGAGCAGGTAGCGCGTCGAGAAGTTGTCCGTCCCGTCGAGCACCACGTCCGCGTCGCGGATGAACTCCATGATGTTGGCCGCGCTCACGTCCGCGACGATGTCCTCGATTTCGATCTCGCTGTTGATCTTGCGCAGCTTAGCGGCCGCCGCGACCGCCTTCGGCAGCATTCGCGCCACATCGTCTTCGTCGTACACGAGCTGCCGCTGGAGGTTGTTCAACTCGACGAAGTCGCGGTCGACGATGCGCAGATGGCCCACGCCGGCCCGCGCGAGGTGGTTCGCCAGCACGGAGCCGGTCGCGCCCACGCCGATGACCGTGACACGCGCGTCGAGTAGCCGCCGCTGTCCCGCCTCACCGATGGGCGGAAAGATGACTTGTCGCGCATACCGCGCTAATTCTGGTTGCATGGCGGGATTGTATCACACAACATGGCCGCATGTCACCGCGTCGCGTAGGGCCGCACTTCGCGCTCTAACTTGCCCGCCAGCTCATCTTCAGCCACGTCCAGGTCGTACTGAGATTGCAGCCCCATCCAGAATTGCGGCGAAGTGTCGAAGTATCGCGCCAGCCGGAGAGCGGTATCTGCCGTAACGCTGCGCTTTTTTAGAACGATTTCGTTAATGCGTCGCGCGTCCACGCCGATTTCAATCGCCAGCCGGTTCTGGCTCAACTCCAGCGGCTTCAAAAACTCTTCCAGGAGAACTTCTCCCGGATGCACGGGAGCAAGCTTATCGTCCATGACTGCGACCTCAGTGATAATCGGTAATCTCGACATCGAATGCGTCGCTGCCGCGCCAGATAAAGCAGACGCGCCATTGATCGTTGATGCGGATGCTATACTGCCCTTCCCGATCTCCGCTTAGCTTCTCCAGTCGATTACCGGGAGGCGAGCGGAGATCCTGCACGACCACAGCGCTATTCAGCATTCTCAACTTGCGCAGTGCCGCCTCCTGGATTTCCGGCGGCAACCTTCGCGACCGACGACGCTGATAAATTGACTCCGTCTCTTCATTCTTGAAGGACTTGATCATCGGTTATCCTATAGCGTAACGCGCTAAATGTCAAACGCCTAATTT
>JALOOB010000004.1 GCA_025454635.1 Anaerolineae bacterium | reverse complement strand
ACGCAGTACGGGCGGGGGAGCATCCGCCAGATCCTCTTCCACGCGACCGGCGCGCTGGAGGTGTGGGCGCACGTGCTGGCCGAGGGGCGCTATCCCACGGCGTGGCGCAAGCTGGAGGAGTGCGTGAGCGTGGACGACCTCGCCGCGTATCACCGCAACGTCAATGCCGCCGCACTCGCCGCATTGAGGCCTTTCACGGAGGAGGAGCTGGCGGAGGAAATCGTCGTGCCCGACCCGCGCGGGAATCCCCGCGCACTGCGCCGCTGGTGGATGCTCGCGCAGCCGCTCACCCACGCCATACAGCACCGCGCCGAGGTCGCCGCCGAGCTCACGCGCCTCGGCCGCTCGCCCGGCGATTTGGATTGACATTCTGCTTGGAAGGCAGACGCTCTACCCCTGAGCTACACCCGCACATGGCGCAGTCTACCTGCGCCCTCTTCCCTTGTCAATCTGCGCGCCGCGCTCTGTCGGGGCGGGGAGATTCGAACTCCCGACCTCTTGAACCCAAATCAAGCGCGCTAACCTGGCTGCGCTACGCCCCGAACACCGGCAGTATAGCCGAAGGCCGCCCTTATCGCAAAGGAACGCGGCCGCTCCATTCGTAGACCATCGCGCCCCCCGCATCCACCACCGTCACCGCGGCCGCGCCCTCCGCCGGAACGCCGTCCGGCAGCACCAGGTCCGCGAGAAAGGGCTGGTCGGGGCTCATCTGCGCGTCCAGCGCCACCGGCGAGCCGCCCTCCACCGTGATCGTGACGCGCCCGCTCAGCGCCACGGTCGGGAACAGCCCCACGCGCAGCTTACCCTCGTGTGGAACAAGCGCCAGCGCGGCCCGGTCATTCGCATGGGTCAGCCCGCCGATGCCCGCCACCGGGTACCAGAACTCGCTCCACGTCACCTCCGTGCCCGGCGCCAGCTCGCTCCACTCGTCGAAGGTCGGCTCGATGCCGCCGTGCAACTCCACGTAGGTCGAACCGTCGTCCGTCCACAGCGCGGGATCGAGGCCGTCCGCTCCGCGCAGCGCGAAAATCTTCAGCCCCTTTGCCACTTCCGGGGGATAGACGCGCACCATCCCTTCGTCGAGGCTGGGGTCATACACTGCCGCGTACCCGCCGTTTGCGGCCGGCCGGCTGAACGCGCCGAGATAGCTCTGCCAGTTGCCCAGGCGCGACAGGTCACGGCCGTTCGCCACCGGCCAGGGAAGCGCCTGCCCCGCCTGCGGCAGCGACGGGTCGCCCGTGCTGTGCACCGTCAGCTCGCTCCCCGGCACGACGAAGCGGAGGTCCGGCGAGACGGTGTTCGGCCGCCCGGGCGCGAGCATCGCGTTCGCCCACCACTTGAAGCGGAACGCCGCGCCCAGCGGGTTGACCACGCGCGGCTGCATCACGAAGTAGGCCGTGTCGGGCGGCAGGATGATGTCGATCACAGCGTAGGGCGCCTGCGGGCCGTTCTTCGTGAACAGCGTGAGCATCACGCCGCCGTCCGGCTGGCTGACGTGATCGAAGCCCCACACCGTGCCGAACTCGTAACCGTGTTCCTCCACCGGGAAGCCCCACTCCAGCCCGCCTGTCCCCAGCCACCAGTTCGCGCCTGCGACATTAGGCGGCGCGGCCGGACCCCACTGCGTCGGCTTGACGACCGGGTTCGCGTAGAACTCGTTCGCGCCCGTCGGCTTGAACACGCATTCGTAGATGCGCCCCCCCAGATCGGGCAGAATGCCGAGGCGCAGATAGCGGTTCTCCAGCACGAGCAAGCGGTAGGTCTTCGCCGCGGGCTGCGGGTTGCTCGCCTCATACGCCGCGCTGTCAAGGCTGAGCGCGGGATAGTCGGACACCTGCGGGTCGGTCGTGGGCGAGAGGAACGGCGCGTAAGGATACGTGGCGAGGGTGATCTCCGCGACGCGGTAGGTGGTGGCGGACGCGTCGGTCGGGGTGATCACTTCTGTGCTCCCGAGGCCACCTTGCTCCGGCGTCGCCACCACGACCGGCGCGACCGTCGGGCGGGCCACCGTGGCCACAGTCACCGGCTGAGCGGTTACAGTGGCCGCGGGCGCTGATGTGGCCGCGCGCGTCGGCTCCGCCGCGGGAGAAGGCGAAGCGAGCGCCGTCGCGGTCGGCGGCGCAGTTGGCTCGGCCTCAGGCAGTGCAGTCGCCGCCGGCGTCGGCGCAGGCTCGATCGTTGGCGCGGGTGCGGTTGGTGACGGAAAAACGGGCGGCGCCGAGCAGCCGGCAGCGAGGGCGAGCAGCAGCGCAAGGACGACCAGGGTTTTCATCGTTAGCTCCCCTTCGTTGCGGCTTTCTCGATCTCGACCGCGGGCAGCTTCGCGGCCAGCTCGCCCGCGCCGCGCACGAGCGCCACGACGCGCGGCGGATCCCCCTTGCGCGCGCGCAGCGCGTCCCCGATGATGTCGAGCGCCATGCTCAAGGTGTCCGGCTGCCTCTCGGCCAGCCCGCTCGCCCGCTCGATCAGGAGCACGTAGCCCTCCGCCGGCGGGAGCCATGAGAGGTCCCTGACCAGTTCCTCGAACGCGTCCCAGTTGCGGCCGGCCCACTCCGGGAAGTCCAGCGCCTTGCCCGCCGCGCGGAGAAACTCGGCTTTGCTGTCGACCTTGCCAAGGTCGAGATGCAGAAAGCGCCAACCGGCCCCTTCGGCCACCTGCTCGATGGTTGCGGCGGAGGTCCGGCCGGGCAGCCGGTAGAGCTCGGAGTCTTTCCCTTTCGCCAGCGCGCGCGCCAGGTCTTGCGTCATAGCCTTCCCCGTCATTCCACGACTCGCCTGAAACTGTCGTAGTGGTCGTCGGTGTAGTACAACTCGCCCTCGCGCCCGCCCACGATGCGCCGCGCGCCGCGGTCGCGCGAGCCGGGCGTGATCACGGTGTACTCCCTGTAATAGCCGTTCGCCGGTTGCCGAAGGTCGAGCCATCCTTGTCATACGGGAACGGTCCGCCCTTGCGAATGAGGCGGATCGTCTCTTTCGCCTCTTTTGGCAACCTGTCGTAGGCGATGGTGGGCAGGCCGTCGTCGGGCGTGCGCGTCGCCTTGACGCTGGCCTTGGGCGTGGCCGTCGCGCGGCGTTTCGGCGTGGCGGTGGCCTTTTTGCGCGGCGTCTGCGTGGCAGCGGGCTTGCGCGTGGCCAGGGCAGGCGCAGCCGCAGACTGCGGCTGCTGCGGCGCGGCAACACACGCCGCGACCGAGGAGAAGACGAAAACCGCGGCGAGCAGCGCGAGCGCCACGCTGCGCAGGGTGCGGGTGGGTGTGTTGGACATGGAATGATAATAGCATAAGTTGGTCGTTTTGCGTAAGGGATGGAATTCGGCACAGGCGACTCAGATCGGGGAGGATCGTCCTGAACTCTACCTATCTGCGCCATCGGCGTCGAATTCCGTTCTCCCCGACCTTAAGCTATAATGCCCTGACTCAATTACTCGCACCCCTGGGATGTCACAATGCCCTACATCTACACTGACTTGATCCGCGCGGCCTATCGCGGGGAGATGGCGCACCGTCACGTCACCGCGATCAGCAGCCACCACCGCATCCAGGCCAGCCCCGGCTACCGCGCGGCTGCGAACTACGTCGCCGGGCAGCTCGCCGACGCCGGCCTGCAGGTGCGCGTGCTGGGCTACCAGGCCGACGGCGCCACCCGCTTCTGGTCCTCGCCGAGCTTTCAGGAATGGAGCTGCGATGCCGCCACGCTCCACCTGCTGCCCGCGCAGGACAACGGCGGCGCCCGGCTCCTCTGCGACTTCAGCGCCGTGCCCATCAGCCTGATCCAGCGTAGCGTGTCGGTCGAGGGCGAGTTCGAGATCGTCGCGCCGGGCGGCAAGGGGGGCATTGCGTCGGAGGACTACGCGGGCCTTGATGTGGCTGGAAAGGTCGTGCTCACAAGCAAGCCAGTCGCGCGCGTCGCCGCCACCGCCATCCGGCAGCTTGGCGCGGCAGGGGTTCTGTTCGACGGCATGGAGGCCGGCGGTCGCACCGACCTCGACCTGCCCGACGCCCTGCAATACACGTCGTTTTGGTGGGGCGGGAGCGCGGAACCGGATGCATGGGGCTTCGTCGTGAGCCCGCGCGTGGGGCGTGAGTTGCGATCGCGGCTCGCGAAGGGCGAGACGCTGCGCGTGCGCGCGTCGGTCGACAGCGAGTTCTACGCGGGCGCAATCGAGGTCGTCGAGGCGCTCCTGCCTGGTGATGCAATGGCCGACGGGGAAGAAATCCTGCTCGTAAGCCACCTGTGCCATCCGCGGCCCGGCGCGCACGACAACGCGTCGGGCGCGGCCGCGCTGATCGAGGCCGCGGTGACACTGGCGCGGCTCGTGGCCGACGGCAAGCTGCCCGCGCCTCGGCGCGGCATCCGCTTCATTTGGCCGCCCGAAATGACGGGAACCTATGCGTACCTGGCCGAGATCGCCAACGCGCGCGGCACGTGCGAGGACGGGCGCGCGCTCGACCACTCGCGCTGGCTCGCGGGGCTGAACCTCGACATGGTGGGCGCGGATCAGGCGCAGACCGGCGGGCAGTGGGAGTTAGTGGATCTGCCGCTGGCCGGCGCTTCGTTCGCGGATCACCTCCTGGCGTGGCTGCGAGAACCGTTCCTCGACGGGGTGCGCCACACCGAGACGACGTTCAGCGCCGGCTCCGACCACTATATCCTCTCCGACCCCACGGTCGGCATTCCCTCGCCCATGCTCATCCACTGGCCCGACAAGTTCTACCACACCTCGGAAGATACGCCGGAAAAGGTCAGCCCGGACAGCCTCGCGCGCAGCGGCGCGCTGGCCGCGGTGTACGCCTATTGGCTCGCCGGCGCAGGCGCGGCCGAGGCGAAGTGGCTCGGCCACTGGATGATCACGCGGTTCGCGGCCTGGGCGGGCCGGGCGGCCGCCGCGGCCGTCGAATCGGCGCAGGCCGCGCGCTCGGAGGAGCAGCGCAGCCGCGCATGGCAGCGGCATCTCCGGCTCGCCGCATTTCGCGCGGAGCGAATGCGCGTCGCTCTGGCCGACCTCGCGCGGATCGATTTGAGCGCGACGGCGAGCCTGCCTGAATGGCAAGCCCGCGTGGCCGAGATCGAGGCGAGCGAACGGCGGTGGGCCGCGCAGGCGCTGGGGGAGCCAGAGCAGGAGGAGCGCGCCGGCGCGGTCGAACAGGAGTGGCTGGCGCGCGCCCGCGCGCTCTACCCCTGTCGCTGCGAGCCGGGACCGATCGACGCCGCGATGATCCTCCGCGCGGAGCGTCCCGAGTTGATGCCGCGGCTGTGGGAGCTTTACGAGCGGATCGGGCCGGCCGCGCACAACTACGAGCCCGTGCTGCAATACTGGGCCGACGGGACGCGCTCCGTGGCCGAGATCGGCGAGTTGGCCGACCTCGAACTGGATCACGCGGCGGACGAGAACACCTTGGCCTATTTCGAGTTGCTGGCGGAGATCGGTCAGATCCGGCTGGAAGAGCGGGCGGCGAACCTGGACGTCCAGGGAGTTTCAGCTTGAATCAAGTCGACCTGCACACGCACACGACCGCGTCGGACGGGCAGTTCACCCCGGCGCAACTCGTCCAGCGCGCTTGCCGCGTGGGGCTGAAGGTGCTTGCCGTCACCGACCACGACACCGTCGCCGGAGTCGCAGATGCGCAGGCCGCGGGCGCGACGTGCGGCGTCGAGGTCATCCCCGGCGTCGAGATCAACACGGATGTGCCGGGCGCCGAGGTGCACGTTCTCGGCTACTTTATCGACCCGGGGCACGCCGAGCTAAACGAGCAGCTCGCCCGCATCCGCGAGGGCCGCGTGGGCCGGGCGAAGAAAATGGCCGAAGTGCTGACCGAGATGGGCGCGCCCATCCGCTTCGAGCGCATCCTGGAGATCGCGGGAGAGGGGTCAGTGGGTCGTCCGCACGTGGCGCAGGCGCTGTTGGAGGCAGGCCATATCTCCTCCTACTCCGAAGCGTTTACCAGATACATCGGCCGCGAAAGCCCCGCCTACATCGAGCGGATGAAGTTCACGCCCGCCGAAGCGTGCGCGCTGATCTGCCGCGCGGGGGGATTGCCCGTGCTGGCCCATCCGGTCCATTTCGACCGGTGGGGCAAAATCAAGGCGCGTTTCGACGAGGGCGGCCTGCTGCCCGGAATGCTCGAGGCAGGTTTGGCCGGCATGGAAGTCTATTACACGGGCTACGACGCGGTCACGATCGAACAACTGCTGAACACCGCCCGCCACTACGGGCTGCTCGCCACCGGTGGGACGGACTTTCACGGCATCCGACCCAACGAACCCGACCTCGGCGGCGTTTATGTGCCAATGAAAGTGGTTCGGCGCCTCAAAGAGAAGGCCGCCGCGAATCTCGCGAACTCTGCCAGTTAGTTGCCTTGGCGAAATCCGTGGCAGGCTCCGTCGACGCTCAGGCGCACTTCCTTTTGCGGCGTTTCGCTAAGGCAGTCCGCGATTACGACATGCTGCGCGAGGGCGACCGGGTCGCCGTGGCCGTGTCGGGCGGGAAGGACAGCCTCGCGCTGCTGGAATTGATGGACCGCTACCGGCAAATCGCGCCGGTCGGGTACGACTTGCTCGCGATTCATGTGCTGGGCGACGCAACCGGCGTCATCGAGCCGCACGCGCCGCTGGTGGCCTGGCTAAACGCGCGCGGCCTTCCGTTCCGCATCATGAAGCCCGAGCTGGCCGTAGACGATGCGCCGCCGCTCGATTGCCAGCGCTGCTCGTGGCTGCGGCGGAAGGCGCTGTTCACCGCGGCGGGCGCACTGGGCTGCAATGTCCTGGCGTACGCGCACCACGCGGACGACGTCGCGCAAACTACGTTATTGAACCTTTTGTACGGCGGCAGCGTCAACTCACTAGCGCCGGCGGCGAGCTATTTTCGCGGCCAGTTCCGCTTGATCCGGCCGCTCGTGCGCACGCCGGAGCGCGATCTGGCGCGCTTTGCCCGCGCGGCTGGTTTTCCGCCGCCCCCGCCACTCTGCCCGCGCGGCGACGACACGCGACGCAAGACGGTGCGGGATATGCTTCGCCTGCTCGGACCGGATTACGCGCGGCAAGCGCGCGGCAATCTGCTGCGCCTGGGATTGCAGGCGTCCTCGGGGGAACAAACCTCCGAGGTCTCGTCCGTCACGGCAGGTGACGCGACCTCGGAGGTTTAGATTTAATTGGACAACGCGCACCTCGACTTTGCCATCGACCTGGCGCAGCGCGCCGGGGATATCCTGCTCGGCATCCGCGAGCGCGGGCTCAACCCGGAGACAATCCAGGCTAAGCTGGGTCACTTCGACATCGTGACCGAAGCCGACCTCGCGTCCGAGCGGTTCATCCTGTCCGAGCTCAAGGCCGCATACCCCGCTTACGGGATTATTTCCGAGGAAACCAACAAGGGTTTTTCCGACGCGGAGTGGACGTGGATCGTCGACCCGTTGGACGGCACGACGAATTACAGTCACGGCCTGCCCATCTACGGGGTGAACATCGCGCTGGCCCACAACGGCTATCCCGTGCTCGGCGTCACGCACGAACCGGCGAATAACCGGACTTACTGGGCGTTACGCGGCCGGGGAGCATGGCAAAGAAACGGGAACGGTGAGACCCGTTTGCGAGTCTCAAGTATTAACGAGCTCAAGAGCTCGGTTCTCGCAACGGGATTTCAGTACTCGCGGCTTGACGCCGGGCGCGCGCGACACACCGAGTTCGCCATCCTTGACAATCAAACTCAGTCCGTGCGGCGCATGGGCGCGGCTTCGATGACGATGGTGTGGGTCGCGGGGGGCAATCTCGAAGCCTACTGGGAGACCGGCCTGAAGCCGTGGGACTTCGCGCCGGGCTGGGTAATGGTCGACGAGGCCGGTGGGCACTTGATTGAGTACGATGGGACGCCGGCAAAGCTGACCAGCGGGACGCTCATCATCAGCAACGCGCAGCCGGTCATCGACACCGCCATTATGGATACTGTGGCCCGAGTAGCCGCGCAGGTTGCGGCGGCGGGGAGCGCCTGATGTACATCGACCGCCGGTATCGCGGGCGCAAGAAGCGGTCGCCGTGGCCGTTCATCTTTCTGCTCGCCATCATCCTGATACCCGGCGTGTACCTGCTGGCAACCCGCACGCGCTTCTTCGAGAACCCGTTCAATCCGCTCGCGCCTACGGCCACGCCCACGCGCTCGGCCGTGAGCTATCTCGCGGAGGCGGAGGACGCGTACAACGCCGGCCTGTTCGCCAAGGCCGCGGAGAGCTACGATAAGATGCTCCAGTTGGAGCCGGATAACCACCGGACGCTCAACCGCATGGCGTGGCTGTGGATCTTGCGCGGACATCCGGAACGGGCCGTTCCCCTCGCGCAGCGCGCGGTCGACGCGGAGCCGAACGCGGAGAACCTGTCCATGCTCGCGATGGCGCAGGACTGGAGCGGGGACTACGACGAGGCGATTAAGACCGCGCTTAAGGCCGTCGACGCCGACCCCCTCTCGGCCATCGCGCACGCGACGCTGGGCGAGGTCTACGCGGACCGCAACAACTGGCAGCGCGCGATCGACGAGGCGCGGCAGGCCGAGGAGTTGGAACCGGACAACTTCTACGTGATCCGCAATCTCGGCTACGTGCTGTCGATGCAGGGGCGGTCGGAAGAGGCGCTGGAGGCATACGCGCGGGCAACCGAACTCGACCCGAAGTATGGATACATTAACATCAGCGCGGGCAATATCTACATGATCCTGAGCGACTACAACGCGGCCATCGAGCAGTTCGAGAAGGCCGTGGCGGTCAATCCGGATATCCCGACGGGGTACGATGCGCTGGGGCACGCGAGCGCGCTCAACGGCGACCCGGACCGGGGCAAGGCCATGCTGCGCAAGGCAATCGAACTCGACCCTGAGTACGCTCCCGCGCATGCGCATCTCGGGCGTCTCTATTACACCCAGTTGAACTGGGAGTCGGCCATCGAGAGCTTCAACACGGCGTTCGGGCTTGGGCTCAAGAACGAAGAGTATTTCTACGAGTTGGGCCTGGCGTACTCGTACCTCGAAGACTGCCCGAACGGGATCAAGTGGTTCGAGAAGGCGCTGGAAATCAATCCTGAGTCGAAACCCGCAAAAGACGGGATTCGCCGGTGTCAGAAATAGAGGCCCACACCACAAAGAACCGAAGAACCGAAGGTTCACGAAGTTGCTCAAAGACTTTGCGCAACTTTGGTTCTTCGATCCTTCGTGGTTAGCGTCTTGAGCCAACTTTAGGCCAACGCCTATCGTTATGTTACAATCCGAAAACCTGCGGATGCTGGAGGCGCGGCGCTTTTTGCGCGCCGCGTCACGGCTCCAAACTCACATGAGGTGTTCGTTTCCATGTCCAGGAAAATCCTTGTCCTAGTCTTCGCGCTCCTGGTCGTCGGGTTGGTTGCAGGATGCGCTGCGCCGACGCCGCAGCCGGTGCCGCCGACCAAGACGCCCAAGCCGACCTTTACGCCGACGCCTGATTGGACGCCGACGTCTATTGCTTTTGAGACGACTGCGCCCGAGGTCCAGCCCACCGCTGCCCCGGCCGAAGCGACTGCCGCGCCCGAAGACACCGCCGCGCCGGAAGCCACTGCCGCGCCCACTGAGGCGCCGACGGAGGCGCCGGAGGCCATCCGCTTCACCGCAAATCAGAATGTGAACGTCCGCAGCGGCCCCGGCACCGTCTACCCGGCCATCGGCCGCCTGACCGCCGGACAGTCGTTCGACGTGACCGGCCGCAGCGAATCGGGCGACTGGGTCAAGTTCGACTACGACGGCCGCGAGGGTTGGGTAACCTTTGCGCTCGTTAGCGTCGAGGGCGACCTGAACGGCGTCGAGGTCGCGCAGGCGCCCGCCGTCCCGACCCCGCGGCCGCAGCCGACCGCGCGCCCGCGGCCCGTTCAGCCGACGCAGCCGCCCGCGCCTCCGCCGCCGCAGCCCACGGCCAGGCCGGCATTCCCCTTCCAATACGTGGAAGGGTCTGCCAAGTGCGAGCCAAATGCGGGGACAACCTACTTCAACGGCGTGGTCCGCTATCGCAACAACTCGCCGCGCAACGGCGTCTGCGTGCACATTGCCTTCTTCGGCCCCCGCCAGACCAAGTGCAGCGGCTGCGGTGGCGTGGGCGACGGCAACTGGGGCTTCTCGCCCTTCGGTGGCAATCCGGCGCCGCCCGGCACGACCGTGGAGATCTACGTTGTAAGCTGCGAGGGCGTCACCGAGGGCGGCCAGGACCTCAATACCGGGTTCTCGGACCTGGCCCCGAAGTCCGACAAGTGGGTGCGGACGATCAACGCCAGCGAGCAGTGCACGGGCATTACCTTTGTTGGGGACTAGACTCCGCGTGCAGTAGCGCGTGCGACGCGCCAGGCGCCTGTGGCGCCTGGCGCGCAGCTTACTCACCACTTGAACTACCTAACCTATGAACCGGCGTAAGTTCCGCCTCCGTCACGTCGTGGCGCTCGTCCTCGTCGCCTTTGTCGCGCTCGTCATCTGGGGCGAGCGCAAGGCGATTCGATCCGGCATCGAGAATACGCTGTTCAACCTGACCGGCGAGGAAAAGTTCTTCGCGCAGATGAAGGGCCTGACGGACCTCTCCGCCGGCCTGCTGCGCCCCCCGCTCAGCCTCGCGCCCGAAGCCCCGGTCAGGCACGTCAACCTCAACCCGTACGGCGTCAACGTCTTCCTCAACGAAGAAGTCGAGCCGGCCAAACGCGAGCAGATCGTCAAGCTTGCGGCCGAGGCGGGCTTCCACTGGCTCCGGCAGGAATTCCCCTGGCAGGACATCGAGATCCACGGCAAAGGCGACTTCGAGGACCGGCGTAACCAGCCCACTCGCTCCGCCTGGGAGAAATACGACCAGATCGTCGACCTGGCCGACCAGTACGGCATGGAGCTGATCGTCCGCGTCAGCACCCCGCCCGCGTGGACGCGCGCGCGCGGCGAAGAGGTGGGCGCGTTCGCGCCGCCCGACAGTTACGACGATTTCGGCGATTTCGTCTACGCGCTGGTAGACCGCTACAAGGGGCGCATCAAGTACTATCAGCTCTGGAACGAGCCGAACATCTATCCGGAGTGGGGCGCGTATCCCATCAGCCCGGAGGACTACACCGAATTGCTCAAGGTGGGCGCAACGCGCGCCCGCGAGGCCGATCCGAACGTCGTTATTATTGCCGGCGCGCTCGCCAGCACCATCGAGCTTTCGCCCGACGCGCCGCCACCTGGCAACGCGCTCAACGACCTCATCTACTTGCAGCGGATGTACGACGCGGGCGCCGCGCCGTACTTTGATATCATGGCGATGCAGGGGTACGGGCTGTGGTCCGGGCCGACCGACAAGCGCATGCACCCGCGCGTCATGAATTACGGCCGGCCGCAGTTCGTCCGCGACCTGATGGTCAGGAACGGCGACGAGGAGAAGCCGATCTGGATCAGCGAGATGGGCTGGAACGCGGTGCCGGAGGACGCGCCGGACCAGCGCTTTGGCCGCGTCACGCCCGAACAGCAGGCGCGCTATACGCCGCTGGCCTACGAACGCGCGCAGGCGGAATGGCCGTGGGCGGGCGTGGTCAACACCTGGTACTTCAAGCGGGCGACAGACGAGTGGCTGAAGGCCGGACGGCCGGAGGCGTACTTCCGGCTGGCCGACCCCGACTTCACCCTGCAGCCGGTCTATGCAAGCCTGAAGGATAGCCTGAACAAGTCCGCGCCTGTGTTGCATCCCGGCATGCGCGAGCCGCAGGGCTGGGGCATCAGCGAAGAGGGGCGCTGGGAGAGCATCGACGCGGCCGGCGCGCCTTACGGGACGGTGCGCGTGGCAGATGCGGGCGCGGCATTAAACTTCGCCCTCGACGGCAGCGCGTTGCTCATCGACACGGCTTGCCCTCCCGACGCCGGCTGCGAAGGACGCCTTAAGGTGTATATCGAGGGCAGCGAGCCGGTGACGCTGACGGCCAATTCGGGCGCGCACTGGGTTGCGCGGTGGTTGCCCGCGGGCAAGCGCGACGTGACCATCGAGGTGCTCGACGGCCGCGCCGGCGTGGCCGC
Organism: Anaerolineae bacterium; assembly: GCA_025454635.1. Taxonomy (GTDB): domain Bacteria; phylum Chloroflexota; class Anaerolineae; order CG2-30-64-16; family CG2-30-64-16; genus JALOOB01. Next base: position 22,739 of record JALOOB010000004.1, on the reverse strand, counting down.
GCTGACCATCCGCCGCGAGTTGCCGGCAACGCTGCTGTGGGCCGCGCTGGCCTTGATCGGCGCGGTTGCGTTCGTCTTCATGCTGAGGCAACTGGCGCGCTTTATTCGATCCCGCCGAAAATCCACCTACGCGCCGGAGCCGCGCTTCCCCGGCGCCGGCGAACCTCCCGTCCACCCGCAGCGCCGGCTGTGGCGCGGGGTGAGAGAGTGAAAGGGTAGGCGATTCGCATGCGCTCGCGGCGAGACACGGGCCTGCTTCTCCTCTTCCTGCTGCTGATCCTTGGGATTGCGGCGGCGGTGCGCTTCTATAACCTCGACTCTCAGAGCCTCTGGGCAGACGAAGGCAACAGCGCCGCGCTCGCTGCGCGCTCGCTCACTCAGATCACCCGCGACGCGGCGAACGACATCCACCCTCCGCTCTACTACTGGCTGCTCCGGCTGTGGACCGCCATCTTCGGATTCTCCGAGGCTGCGCTGCGCTCGTTGAGCGCCGTCCTCGGCGTTCTGCTCGTGCTGACCATTGCGGAACTTGGCCGTCGGATCTACCACAGCGCAGCCGGGCTCGCTGCGGGGCTGGTCGCCGCGCTGGCGCCCTTCCAGGTGTATTACAGCCAGGAAGCGCGGATGTACATCCTCGTCGCGCTGCTGGCAAGCGTATCGGTGCTTCTCTTCTGGTGGCTGCTCAGCCAGGAGGACGTGCGCCTGCCCTGCCAGGCAGGGCAACGCCGGCGAGTGCGCTGGCTCCCGTTCTCCGGCCAACTGCTGGTGCTGGCATGGACCGCAGGACTTTACACCCATTATGCGTTCCCGCTCATCATAGCGCTCTGCTCCGGCGTCTATGCCCTGTGGCTGATCGCCAGCAGGAGTCGCGGCTGTGTGGGACAGCGCGTCGCGCGGTGGTTCCTGTTCCTGGCGTTGAGCCTGGGGCTGTATGCCCCGTGGCTCGCGACCGCGGTGAGGCAGTTAACGTCGTGGCCCGCGCCAAACGCGACCATCGGCCTTGTCGAGCAGGTCCACGGCATCGTTTCCATGCTCGCGTTCGGGCCGGTTCCTGCTCCCGCAACCCTGCCCTGGGCGCCTGTTCTCTTCCTGATCGCGCTCGCCGGCGCGTGGCCATGGCCCTATTTCAGCCGCGACGGCCAGGCCGGCTCCGCCCGGCTCGACTGGCTCCGGTCACTGCTGCCGCTCGCGTGGCTGCTCGCGCCGGTTCTGATGATCCTGGCGCTCGGGCTGTATCGCGGGTCTTATCTCAAGTTCCTGTTGATCGGCAGCCCTGCGCTCGCGCTGCTCGTCGCGCGCGCCGCGCTGGGACCTGCAGGCCAGTTGCTCGCAGCGATCGAGACGCCGGAGCCTTCCGCCCGTGGCCGGCGGAGCATGGTCCTGGGCGTCCTCGCCGTCACCTGGGTCCTTGGGGTCATTGCGATCACGTTCTCGACCTTTAGCGCCGGGCTCCTGCGCTACTTCAACGATCCTGCCGCAGCGCGTGACGATTACCGCGGCATCAGCCACTTTATCGACGCGACGAGCCAACCGAACGATGCGATTCTGCTCAATGCGCCCGGCCAGGGAGAGGTCTTCGGCTACTACTACGACGGCGAGTTGCCGGTCTATCCGCTGCCCCGCCAGAGGCCGCTCGACCCCGCGCAGACGGAGATCGACCTCGCCAACTTGCTCAGCCACGACAAGATTTACGCCCTCTACTGGGCGACGGACGAGTCAGACCCGCAGGGCTTTGTCGAGCACTGGCTCGATCAGCGCGGATACAAGACGCTCGACCAGTGGCACGGCAATGCGCGGCTGGCTGTGTATGTGATGCCGGAGCAGCGGCCGCCGGACGAGGTGGTCGACGCGCTCGACGCGCGGCTCGGCGACCGGATTACGCTGGAAGGCTATCAGGGATGGAACCTGAATCCGACCGCGGGTGAGGTCACCCAGGTGCAGTTGACGTGGCGGGCCGATCAGCCGCCCGATCGGAACTACAAGGTTTTCCTGCAACTGCTCGACGCGCGCAACCAGGTCATTGCCCAGCGGGATGCGCAGCCTGCAGGCGAGAGCCGTCCGACGACGACGTGGGCCGCGGGCGAGCCCATCTTCGACAACCACGGCGTGTTGATCCCGCCGGGCACGCCGCCAGGCAGCTATCGCCGCATCGTCGGTCTGTACGACGCGGAGACCGGCGAACGGCTCAAACTGGCGGACGGCAGCGACTTCGTCAGCCTGCCGCCGGTCAACGTGCAGCGCGCCAAGACCCCACCGACGCTCGACGCGCTCAGCATGATGGACCGCCAGAGCTTCGACTTCGGCGCAATCACGCTCCTGGGGCACGATCAATACAAGCGCGGGTACGGCCACAACCCGGACGAACCGATTCTTGCGGGCGACCTGCTGCACCTCACGTTCTACTGGCGCGCCAATGTCGCGCCGCGCGCGGATTGGTGGTTCGAGCTGGCCCTGAGCGACGGCGAGGGTAAGCCGGTCGCAACGATGCGCGCGCCGCTGGTGAGTGACACATATTTGACCACCCTGTGGCAGGATGGCGAAGTGGTGCGCGGGGAGCACGACCTCCAGATACCGCCCGACCTGCCGCCCGACACCTACCGTTTGAGCCTGACCATGATGCCCGACGAGAAGACGGAAGCGGGCGGAGCATACCTCGGCGCCGTGCGCGTGCAGCGGCCGCAGTAGCGCGGGGGAGTCGACCTTGATCTTTCTCACAATGCCGGTCGGGATGTTGCAGGTGAACTGCTACATCCTCGGCTGCGAACGCACGAAGCAGGCTATTGTCGTCGATCCGGGCGACAAGCCGGGCGCGATCCTCGGCGCGTTGCGGCGCCACGACCTGACCTTGACGGCCATACTCGGCACGCACGCGCACTTCGACCACTTGCTCGCGTGCCGGCCGCTGCAGGAGGCGACCGGCGCGCCCTTCCACCTGCACCCGGCGGATCGGCCCCTCGTGGCCGCGATGCAGCGCACGTGCATGGCATGGCTCGGTTACGATCCGGGCGAACCCCCGTCGGTCGACCGCGACATCACGCCGGGCGAGCGGCTGGAGTTCGGGGATATCTCGCTGGAAGCGCGCCACACGCCGGGCCACTCGCCCGGAGGCGTCACCTTTGTCGACCACGCCAACCGCCTCGCCCTCACCGGCGACGCGCTTTTCGCCGGCTCCATCGGCCGGACAGACTTCCCCGGCAGCGATCATGCGACGCTGCTTCGGAGCATCCGCGGCAAGATCCTGTCGCTGCCCGACGACTATGCGGTCCACTCCGGCCACGGACCCGCGACCACCGTGGGGAGCGAGCGGCGGAACAACCCGTTCCTGGACGAGGAATGGTAACGGAGATTGCCCTGCCCCTGCCGCAGATGATGGTCGACCAGATTATCACCCACGCGGAGGCTGGCTATCCCGAAGAGGTGTGCGGCTTGGTCGCGGGGCGGGGCAACGAACCGGTCGCCTTATATCACGCACGCAACGTCTCGCCCACCCCGCGCATTGCTTACGAGGTGGACGTGGAAACGCTCGCGCGTATGATCGAATGGGAGGATGAAGGGCTGGAATTGCTCGCGATCTACCATTCGCACCCGCACGGACCTCCCGCGCCCTCGGAAACAGACATCGCGCAGGCGACGTATCCTGATGCGGTATACGTGATCGTTAGCCTCGCCGACCGGTCACACCCGCAGCTTCGCGCCTTCCGCCTCACGCCCTAACGCGGGTTCGCCGGGCCTCCCCTGCGCCCTTGTGCCGTATCTTACTTGACTTCCGTCACATTTTCGCGTAAAATGTATTTTAGTAAGGTGAAGTTGTGAAAAATCAGGTTGGGTCGATTGCGCTTGCAGTGGCACTCGCGTGCTTCTGTATCAAGCGGGACGGCCGGTCGATCAGCTCGCTGACATACGCCAACAAGGTTGGCGCTTGAGCAGATCGCCCGCCGTTCCCGCTGCTCCACCGCGCTGGGTGCGATGGGTTGCGCAGGGAACAGGCTAACCTGCATAGACGGTTCGGGACGAGGGATCGTCCCGCCGCAACATGGAACTACTAGACTCATCGCCGGCGTTTGCGCCTGCATGGGTCTTTTTTATTTCAGGCTCCTCCGTGGAGTCGGTAAGTGACAGGGGCGAGATTATGTTAGCGACACTTCGCCGCGATATTCAAGCTGTATTCGACCGCGATCCGGCCGCGCGCTCGGTCGTGGAAGTGATATTCCTCTATCCCGGACTCCATGCCGTCTGGGCGCACCGCGTCGCGCACGCGCTGTGGATGAATGGGTTCAACTGGCTGGCGCGTCTCGTCAGCAATATCTCGCGCTTCCTCACCGGCATCGAAATCCATCCCGGCGCGACGATCGGCCCGGGGTTCTTCATCGACCACGGCATGGGCACGGTGATCGGTGAGACCGCCGAAATCGGCGAGAACGTTACGCTGTACCACAACGTCACCCTCGGCGGCGTAAGCTGGGAGAAGGTTAAACGGCATCCCACGCTGGAGGATCACGTCGTCGTCGGCGCGGGCGCGCAGGTGCTTGGGCCGATCCTCGTCGGCGCGCACAGTCGCATCGGCGCGAACTCCGTCGTCGTCAAAGATGTGCCGCCCCACTCGGTCGTGGTCGGCGTGCCGGGGCGCATCAAGAGCCGCAACGGCGACACGCCCGAGCCGGAGCGCATCGACCTCCAGCATGACCGCCTGCCCGACCCGAACAACGAGATGCTGCGTCACTTGGCCGCGCGCGTCGTCGCGCTCGAAGCCTCGATGACACACCTGCGGCTCGATGATGACCGGCGCACTGCTGACGTCTGGGTGGATGGCGGCGGCAGTCATATATGATTCCGGAGGCACGACATTCTGTGGCCGGCCGTTGCATCGCGCGCCTTCGTTCGTTATAATTATGTCTCCAGACACCATCTTGCGCGCTCCGCTCCTTGGGGGAAATATGCCGGTGAGAGTCCTGGTGGTCGACGATCACGCAATGGTCCGACAGGGCCTGCGGATGTATTTCGAGGACGACCCGGACATCGAAATCGTCGGTGAGGCGCGTAACGGCGAAGAGGCATTGAGCATGGCGCCGGAGTTGTGCCCCGGCGTGGTGCTTATGGACCTGCTGATGCCCGCCATGGACGGCGCCACGACGATCAAAGCCCTCCGGCAGTTGCTTCCTGCGTGCCATACCGTCGCAATGACCAGCGTGGTGGAGGAATCGGGCATTCACCTCGCCATTGAAGCCGGCGCGATCGGTTACGTGCTCAAGGACACCCGGCCGGACGAACTGCGCGACGCCGTGCTTGCGGCGGCGGACGGTCGGGTCCGCTTTCCCCCGGACAGTGCGGGCCGGCTGTTGCGCGAGGTCCCCACGCCTGACGTCGACCCTGCCAGCCTGCCTGACGAAGAACGCGAGATGCTGCGCTTGCTGAGCGAAGGCTATTCCGCGGCGGAGATTGCCGCGGCCCTGGCGTGCGACCTCACACGCGCCGAAGCGGGTCTGGAGGACATCCTCGGGCGGCTCGGGTTGGCCGGTCGCGCGCACGCCGTGTTGTACGCGACGCGCAAGGGCCTGGTGCCGGCCGAGTTGAGGCCGTACCTCAGCTAAAACCCTTGTTTGCGTCCCCCTGAGCGTCGCGCTATACTGGCCCTCGGAGCACTCGATGGCACCCGACGCGACGCCGCAGCCAACCCGTATCCTTCTGGTCGACGATGATCCCGGTATCACCGAGCATGTCGGCGCGTTCCTGGAGCGCACCGGTTTCGCGGTGACCTATGCGGCCGACGGCGCGCTGGCGCTCGACCTGGTCGCGCGCCAGCCGGTCGACCTGATCATCCTCGACGTACTCATGCCCAACCTGGACGGCCGCGAGGCGCTCCGCCGCCTGCGCCGGTCGGGGAACTGGACCCCGGTGATCCTCCTGACCCGCGTTAGCTCGCCAACGGAGCGCGCGGTCGCGCTCGACGAGGGCGCGGACGACTACCTCGGCAAACCCTTCGAGCCTTACGAGCTGGTTGCGCGCATCCGCGCAGTCCTCCGGCGTAGCCGCGCCGGCGCGCCATCCCTGGCCGGCGCGCACCGGCTGCGCGCGGGCAGCCTCGAGCTCGACCGGCAGGCGCGGCGCGCCCTGCTCGGCGGCCGTGAAGTGGCCCTGACCGCCAAGGCCATCGCCGTGCTGGAATACCTCATGCTGCACCCGGACGAAGTGCTCTCCCGCGAGCGTCTGCTCGACGCGGTGTGGGGCTGGGATTATCCCGCCGCGACGCGCGCGGTCGACACGCGCATTGCCGAGTTGCGACGCGCGCTGAAGGACGACGCGGAGACCCCGCGCTTCATCGAAACCCTCATCGGCCAGGGCTATCGCTTCGTCGCCAACGTCGAGGTTGGCCGGTGATCCGCTACTTGCTCGCGCTTGCGCCGCTGGCCGCGGGCCTGCTGCTGGCAGCCCTCTGGCAGGCCGGCATCCGGGCCAACCCGATCCTCTACCTGCGCGCCGACGTTGGCACCGCGTTTCTGCTGCTCGGCGCGGCAGGCTCGCTCGTCGCGCTCGGCATCGTCTTGGCAGGCCAGCGCCGCCGCGCGGCCGTCGCGCGCGCCGCTCAACAAGCCGCCGAAGCCGAGGCGGAGTCGCGACGGCGTTTCATGCGCCGCCTCGATCACGAGGTGAAAAACCCGCTGACCGCGATGCGCGCGGCCCTCGCCAACATCAACGGCAGCTTCGACCCGACTACCATGCGCAGTATGAGGAACCAGGTAGATCGGCTCGCGCGCCTGAGCGCTGACCTGCGCAAGTTAACCGACCTGGAAATCCAGCCATTGGAGATGGATGACGTCGACCTCCCCGCCCTCCTGTCGGAGCTTGTCGAAACCGCGCAGGATCGCCCGGATGCCGCCAGCCGGCGCATCATCCTCGGCCTGCCGCAAGCGCCGTGGCCCCTCACGCCCGTCCCCGGCGACCGCGACCTCCTGTTCCTCGCGTTCCATAACCTGATCGACAACGCGCTCAAGTTCAGCGGCGATGGCGCGACCATCGAGATCCGCGCGTTCGAGGATGGCTCGGACGTCGGAGTGGAAGTGGCCGACACCGGGCCCGGCGTGCCGCCCGAGGAACTGCCGCACTTGGGTGAGGAGTTGTACCGCGGCAGCGGCGCGGTAGGCGTCGAGGGCAGTGGGCTGGGCCTCGCGCTCGTGCGCGCGATCATCACGCGCCACGGCGGGACCCTCGCAATCCGCAGCCGGCCCGGTCGCGGCACGGTCGTGACCGTTAAACTCCGGGGAGCGCGCTGATGAATCGACCCGCCCTCCCCCGTCGATTCGGTGCGTTTGCGGCAGCGGTGCTACTGCTCTCGGCCTGCGCGGGCACGCTATCGGTGGGAGTTGAGCAAACCCCCACCCCCGACCTCGCGCCGGCGGCCACTTTGAGCGCCATGCAGGAGGAGATCGACCGGCTCTCTGCCGAGCTTGCGACTGCGGTTGCGCCGCCCACTGCTGCGCCAACCACGCTCGGCCGGGTCGCCTACATCAAGGGCGGTGACCTGTGGTTTGTCGTCGCGCCGGCCGGGCCACACCAGCGGTTGACCATCGACGGATACAACCGGGAGCCCCGCTGGTCGCCCTCCGGCGAGTGGCTGGCCTATCGCAAGGATCGCGCGGTGCTGCTGGAGCGGGACGTGCCGTGCCGGGAGCCGCTGCGACAGGGCGAACCGCCTTGCAGGGAGACCGTGTCAACCTTCCAGGAGCAGGTGTGGACCATGCGTCGCACGGGTGAAGATGCGCGCGTCCTGAACCTCGGCATTACGGTGCGGCACTTCGCCTGGTCGCCCCAGTTGGACCGGCTGGCCTTTGTGTCCGATCAGGGGCACCTGCAGGTGGTCGACCCGGTCACCGAGGCGGAATACCGGCTGGTAAGCGCCGAAGCCGGCGCAAGCGTCGATGACATCGCCTGGAGCGCAGATGGCCTGCGCCTTGCGTACGAATGGGTCGCAGAGGAAGACCAGCCGACCGTGCCCGCAGCGAACGCGGGTATTTACGTCATCAACGCTTCAGGCGGCGCCCCGCTGCTCGCGCATGCCAGCATTCGGTCGCGGCCGAGTCTGTCGGGATGGGCGGGCGACGATGTGCTCTTCTGGCAGCAGGAAGATCGCGCAGCCCAGCCCGAGGACAGCGCGTGGCTCTACGCGGCCCGCGCCCCCCTGCCGGATGGCGGCGCGCCGCCGAGCGCTCGCCTCCTGACCCCGGAGCCCATGCTGCCGCTGCGCGACTTTGTTGCCGTCGGCCCGGCCAGCCAGGACAATCCTATCGCCTTCGTGACGGGGGTCGGCCCCGCAACGTGGACGAACAAGCGGCTCGCTTCCGGCAGCTTTCGCACGCCCTCCTCACTCGCCGCAATCGCGCCCGCCTGGGCGCCCGACGGCATCCGGCTCGCTTACATCGCCATGCCTGACACGCCGGGCATCAGCCTCGGGCCTGCCGCAAGCCTTGCCATGCAAGGGCGCAAGCTGTGGACCGCCGCTCCGGCCGCGGGCGCAAGCCGGCAGCTCACCACGGACGAACGCTTCAGGGACGAGCGGCCGCTCTGGTCAGACGAGGGAACGCGTATCCTCTTCGCTCGGATCACCAGTGAAGGCCAGGCGTCGGTATGGGTTATTCCGGCAAACGGTGGGGAACCGCAGCTCGTCGTGGACGAGTTGACTCCTGCGCCGGACCTCGTGGGGAACTACGGATACATCGACTGGGGTCAGCATTATGACTGGTGGCGCGGCTAACCGTGTTACAAGCTCGTAACACGGCGTTACCGCGCTGTTTCTACTTCTGCATACCGGCGCAACAGATTGCGAATATCCTGCTATCACCAGCAGGCAGGACACAGCAGGACTGAGTCCGCAGATCGGCGCAGGTCCCACCGGACCGGGAGCTGCGCCGATCCTGGTAAACTCCTTAAGTAACCTCTAGCCCTGACTCCCTATCATTCGCATCAACTGGGCAAGCGTATCGGCAACCTCGTCTTCCGACGCGCCTGTTTGCGCCGCCACATCCTGCACGACGCCGGACGAGCGAACCTGGTCCAGGTCAAGCTGGCCGGACTGCGCCGCGCCGAACATGCCCTGCAACTCGTTCGACGTGCGCTGATCGATGTCGACCCCGCCGGACCGCTTGCCGCCGGCCAGCATCCCCATCACCAGCGGAAGCAGCGCGGAAATGATCGACGGGCCGCCGGCTGAAACCCCGCTGCCCTGTTGCGATCCCCCGCCCAGCAGGCCGCCAAGCATGCCCATCAAGTCGCCACCGCCGCCGCCCTGTCCCGATGCGCCGCCGCCCATCAGCCCGCCAAGCATGCCCATCAGGTCGCCACTGCCGCCGCCCTGTCCCGATGCGCCGCCGCCCATCAGCCCGCCGAGCATCCCCGCGAGATCGCTCCCGCCCGCAGGGGCATCGTTCGCGCCGGCCTGCGGCATCCCACCGGCGTTGGAGCCCATCAGGCCGCCCAGTATATCCTCCACGCCGCGACTTTCATCCTGCGGCGGCTGCGGTTTCGCTTTCTTTGCGCTCATCTTGCGTTCCTTTCGTGGGGATTTTCCGGCATACAGGTATAATTGTCCCCCAAACGCCGGGTAAGTACAACTAAACCAAGATAGAGTCTTTTTATGTCTGTTTCCGTAATCTGCACTGTCCTTAACGAAGGCGAATCGATCCGGGCGCTGCTTCATACTCTCGTCGCGCAGACCCGGCGCCCCGACGAGGTCGTCTTCGTGGACGGCGGCTCGCGCGACAACACCGTCGCGGTGCTGCGCGAGTATGAAGACCGGTTGCCGCTACGCGTGATCGTCGAGCCAGGGGCCAACATCTCACGCGGGCGCAACGTGGCCGTCGCCGCCGCGCGGGGCGATATCATCGCGTCGTGCGACGCGGGCGTCCGGCTGGAGCCGCAGTGGCTCGCGGAATTGGTCGGGCCTATTGAGGCAGGCGCAGCAGAGGTGACGGGCGGCTTCTTCGTAAGCGACCCTCGCTCGACGTTCGAGATTGCGCTCGGCGCGACGACGTTGCCCGACGAAGAGGACATCGACCCGCAGACGTTCCTGCCTTCCAGCCGGTCCGTCGCATTCACCCGTTCCGCCTGGGAGCGCGCGGGCAAGTATCCCGAATGGCTGGACTACTGCGAGGACCTGATCTTCGACCTGCGGTTGCGCGACGAGGTAACGCATTTCGCCTGGGCGCCGCAGGCGCTGGCGCATTTTCGCCCCCGCGGCACGGCGAAGGCCTTCGCCAAGCAGTACTACCGCTACGCGCGCGGCGACGGCAAGGCCGATCTCTGGCGCAAGCGACACGCGATCCGCTACGGAACCTACCTGCTCGCGCTGCCTCTGCTGCTCGGCTTGACCCTGTTCCACCGGCCTTGGTGGCTGCTGGCGCTGCTGGCCGGCGTGGGCGCGTATTGCAGGACGCCCTACCGCAGGCTCGCGAAGCGCCTGCCCGCGCTGGAACCGCGGGAGCAGGCGCGCGCGGTCGCGCTGGTCCCGCTGATTCGCGTCGTCGGCGATGTGGCGAAAATGGCCGGGTATCCTGCGGGATGGGTGTGGCGCATCAGGAACTGGCAGCGGCCGGAGATCCACTGGCGAAAGAAGTAACGCGGCCATCCGCCCGCAGGGACCGCCTTAAAGCTCTTCGACGCCCATCGCGCGAATGATAATCTTCTCCTGCCTGAAGTCGGCTTCGAGTTGCCGGCGATAGGCCGCCCACCAATCGCGCTCCAGACGCTCCGCCATCACCTCAAAAATGACGACCCGGTCGCGACTTGTGCCCGCGCCCGGCTCCTTCCATGCCCCTTCCGCCGGCGCGCGCGTAAACGCCGTAACGCCGCCGAAGCGTTCGGTCAGCTGCCGAAAGACCGCGTCATACAGGTCGCGCGCCAGCGCGCGGCCATCGTTGTCGTACACGGGCAGGAGTATCTGAACGAGATACACGGTCCCTCACTCTGCCTTCTGCTGCTTCGGAATGACCGAGATTTGGCCGCTGTTCTCCACGACAACGTGTTTGATATCGTCCATCTTTTCGACGGCCTGCGTCTGCCGCGCCGCGGCCATGATATCGTCCTCGTCCACGCGCAGCTCGGCCATGCGGTCCTCATGCATCTTGCCGTTTTCGATGACGAAAACCGGCAGCCCCTCCGTCCACTTCTCGACGCGCGTCGACTTCTGCTTGAGCACGGAGATCAGCGCCGCGCTCCCGACCAGCGTGAGCACGAGAACCAAGGCATTCGTCATCGACTGATCGTCGCCGACCATCGCCTGCTGGATTGTCTCGCTGATGATCAGGACCAGAACCAGGTCAAACGTCGTCATCTGCGCCAGCGCGCGTCGCCCGGTCAGGCGAAAGATAATCAGTAAGCCAAAATAGACTGCCAGAGCGCGCAGCACACTGTCCATCGATACGTCAACCTTCCGCTTCCATTACGGCCACACAAAGCTGTCGAACCGCAGGCTGGGACCGCCCTCAACCCGCACCTCGCCGCGCGCCAACCCTGGCCGCGCGTGCTGATAGTCCACCTTCACCTCGACGGGTTGAGAACTGTCTGTCGCCTCGAACTCGTAAGTCACAGCGTCCGCCGCCGTCTCGACCGATTGAGGTTCGGGCACGATCTCCTCGATTTCGATCCGGTCCAGGTACGCTTCGTCGAACGCAATCCGGACGGCGCTGCCCTGGATGAGGGTCGGCGCCAGCGTCAGGGTCAGCTGCGTTGGCGCCCGGTTGCGGTCGATGCGCTGCCAGTCCAACTCCAACCCGGAAGTTGGGTCGCCCGCATGGCCGCCCGACAAGGGTCCCTGTCCGAGTAGGCCGAGCAGCGCGGCAACGATCACCAGCGAGAAGAAGACCCACGCGATACGCTCGGCGCGCCACTCTCGCCGCTGATAATCCATATCCTGGTTTATGTCAACGCCACTGATCCGTTTGAGATCCGCCATTCCCGCGCCTTCCCGAAAGCCACCATCAACTCAACACCCTATCAATCGCGCACTCTGCCGGGAATGTCACCGTCGCATTGTCGTAACCTTAAGCAAAGACCTGACAGGTGATGAACCTGCCAGGTCTTCAAGACGGCAATCCGGAGTGGGCAGTACAGTCTAATACGTCCCGTACTCGCGCACCGCCTCCCACATCGCGACCAGGTTCTCCGCGGGGACATTCCCCTGGATGTTGTGCACCGTGTTGAACACGAACCCGCCGCCGGGCTTGAAGTCCTCGACGCGGCGCTTGACCTCCGCGCGCACCTCTTCCGGCGTGCCCGTGCCAAGGACGCGCTGCGTGTCCACGCCGCCGCCCCAGAAAACGATGTCCTTGCCGAACTCGCGCTTCAGCTCGGCCGAGTCCATCCCTGCCGCGCTGACCTGCACCGGGTTGATGATATCGACGCCGACTTCGATGAGATCGGGCAGGATGTCGCGGATCGCGCCGCACGAATGCATGAACACCTTCGCGTTCGAGTGGCTGTGGATGTAGTCGCAAAGCTGCTTGTGCAGCGGCTTCAGCAGCCGGCGGTAGCTGCGCGGCGAGATGAGCAGGCTGTACTGCCCCGCCACGTCGTCCGCGATCTGCGCCACGTCGATGACGTCCCCGACGACCGACAGGCCCTTTTCGAGATACCGGAGTTGCATCTCCAGCACGCGGTCCATCAGCTTCGTCGCGACCGGCGAGTTGGATCCCCAGTCCGCATAGGCGTCCTCGTACCCGCGCAGCCAGGTCAGCAACTCGAAGATGCCCGCCGACATGTTGCCGAAGACGACCGCGCGCTGCTCTTCGTCGCGAATCCTGATCGCGGCCTCGCGCAGCCCTGCAAAGCGCGCCGGGTCGAGCGGGTCTGGCAGGGGGAACTGCTCGACGTCGGCCACGTCCTTCTGCCCGCGCAGGGGGTGGTCGAACATATCGTAATACCACCCGCCGTCCTTGGGCGAGCGCCAGCCGATCCCGAACTCGTCGTAGAAGGCCGTGTACTCCCCCATGTCCCGCACGGTGATCTCGAACGTCGCGGACGACCGGGGCGAGATGTTCTTCACATCGACGCCGAGGCAATCCATGACGTCGTCTTCAACCTGCGCCAATTGCTGGATCATGTCGATGATCTTCGGCTCGCGCGCGGGCAGGCCGAGCGCAGCGCGCAGATTCGTGTATGCCTTGTGGTGGATGCCCGTGATGACCGTGCCGCCCATGTCGAACGGCACGCGATCGCCCTCACGGTGATTCAGAGCGGCAAGCACTCGCTCACGAGAATTCATACGACGCCTCTTGCCTGATCCCTTGGCCCCCTCTCCCGGCAAAGGAGAGGGGGCCAAGGGGCGAGGTTTTACTTGTGATAGAAGAACGCAGCGTTGTCCTTGTTGATCACGATGGTGCCCGTGTCAACGGACTCCGGCATGGACGTTAGGCCGGCGGCCTTGTTGTCGGCCACAACCGGGACCGGCGCATGGTTCAGGTAGTACATGAACTTGGTGCCGAGGTAGCTCATCAGCGCGGTCTTCTGCGCCACCGAGCCCTGGATCACGCCGTCCTCGATGAACTTCAGCGTGCCGTCGTCGCGGTCCATGGAGATGATCTTCAGCTTGCCGACCAGGTCCAGTTCCTTCGCGGCGGTCGCGGCGCCCACGCCACCCGCAGCCTCCACACAGCCAACGCCGGCGAGGTCCGGGATGCGCTGGAGCACGGCCTTGAGGCCGTCTGCGGCCTTCGCCGAGTCAGACTGGTCGTCGATGATCTGGACGATCTCGATGTCCGGGTAGTTGGCGGCGAACTCGTCCTTGTAGCCCTGGATGCGCTCTTCGAGGTTGCTCTGGCCGACCTTGGTGATCAAGGCGACCTTGCCCTTGCCGCCGATTTGCTCGGCCAGCAGCTTCGCGCCCACGTGGCCGGCGTTCTTGTTGCCCGTGCCAAGGAAGGTCAGGCGCTTGGAGCCGTAGACCTCCGCGTCCAGCGTGACGATCGGGATGCCGGCGTCCGCGGCCTTGTCGATCGAGGGCTTGAGCGCCGGGTCGAAGCCGACGACGAGGATGCCCGCGGGCTTCTCGGCGATGGTCTGTTCCAGCGTGTTGATCATTGCGGTCATGTCGTAGTCGACCGGGCCGACGAACTTGGTCTTGACGCCCAGTTCCTTGCCCGCGAACTCCAGGCCGAGGCGATGGTCGATGAAGTACGGCAGGTTGGTCAGCGCGAGCACCTCGACGTAGGTCTCGTCCGGCGTCGGCTCGGTGAACGGGACGTTGCTGAAGTCGTAGGGATCTTCGGTGTGGTAGAACAGCTTCGCGTTGTCTTTGTTGATAACGACGACGCCCGTGTCCACCGCTTCCGGCATGGGCACGACATTGGCGGCCTTGTTGTCCGCCACGATCGGCACAGGGTTGAAGACGAGGCCGTCCATCAGCAGCGTGCCGTAGAACGTCATCAGCGCGCTCTTCTGCGCGATGGACGCGTCGATGACGCCGTCTTCGATGAACTTGAGGGTGCCGTCGTCGCGGTCCATCGACACGATCTTCAGCTTGCCAACAAGGCCGAGCTCCTTGGACGCGGTCGCCGCGCCCACGCCGCCCGCCGCCTCGACGCAGCCGACGCCCGCCAGTTCCGGCTCGCGCTGGAGCACGGCCTTCAGGCCGTCCGCAGCCTTCGCCGAATCCGACTGGTCGTCGATGATCTGGACCAGCTCAATGTCGGGGAATTCCTTCTCGAAGACATCCTTGTAGCCCGCGATGCGCTCTTCAAGGTTGCTCTGCCCGACCTTCGTGATCAGCGCGACCTTGCCCTTGCCGCCGATCAGGTTCGCGAGGATGCGACCGCCGACGACGCCGGCGTTGAAGTTGCCGGTGCCGAGGAAGGTCAGGCGCTTTGAGCCGTAAACTTCCGCGTCAAGCGTCACGACCGGAACGCCCGCTTCGACCAATTGGTCGATGGCCGGCTTCAGCGCAGGGTCAAACCCGACGACATTGATGCCCGACGGATTCTCGGCCGCGGCCTGTTCCATCGAGTTGATCATCGCGGTCATGTCGTAATCGACCGGGCCGACGAACTTCGTCTTTGCGTTCAGCGCCTTGCCCGCAAACTCCAGGCCGACGCGGTGGTCGATGAAGTACGGCAGGTTCGTGAGCGCCAGCGCCTCGAAGTAGAGCTTCTCGCCCTCCGCGGGCTTGGGGGCTTCCGCAGCGGGCGCGGTCGTGGGCGCAGCCTCGGGGGCCGCAGCGGCGGGTTCCTTGGTCGCCTCGGCCGCGGGGGCCGTGGTCGCCTGAGCCGCGGGCGCGGGAGCCGGCTGCGGAGCAGCGCAGCCCGCCAGCATGACGAAGATCGTCACGAGGCACAGGATAGACAACAGTCGACGTTGCATGTGAGACTCCTTCCTCCTGAGTATGTGGTGCGGTTAGTGACGAGTCACCACGAAGACACGAAGACCCAAAGGCGCGCGCAGGGAGGTTTGGTGAAACTTTGCTTCTTCGGCGCTTCGTGGTGAAGAAAGCGTTACTTGCTGGAGCTCCGGCGGCGGTTGAGCGCGTCGACCGCGACGGTCAGGATCAGGACGCCGCCGATGACGATGGTCTGCCAGTACGGATTGATGCCCAGCAGATTCAGGCCGTTCAGGATAAGCGCCATCAGGATGACGCCCAGCAGCGAGCCAAGCACCGAGCCTTCGCCGCCGGCGAGGCTGGCGCCGCCGATAACGCAAGCCGAGATAACTTGCAGATCGACGCCGAGGCCGGCAGACACCGAGGCGGTGCCCATGCGCGCGGTGAGCAGCACGCCGCTCAACGCGGCAAGCGTGCCCATCAGGATGTAGTTGATGATCTTCACGCGGTCGACGTTGATGCCGGAGAGGCGCGCGCTGCGCTCGTTGCCGCCGATGAAGTAGCTCTGGCGGAAGAAACGCCAGCGCCGCAGCAGGATCTCCCCCACAATAACGACAATGAGCATGATATAGACGGGGTACTGGAGCGTGAAAAGTTTGCCCTGCGCGATGACGTTGAACTCGTCGGGCAGGTTCGGGATGCCCAGGCCCGACGTGAGCAGGAAGACGATGCCGCGCGCCACCTGCTGCATGCCAAGCGTGGCAATTAACGGATTAACCCCCACCTTCGCGATAATCAGGCCGTTCGCAAGCCCGACCGCCGCGCCCGCCAGAAGCCCGGCGAGAATGCCAATTGGCGCGGGCATCCCAAACTTCGTCATCACCATGCCCGCTACCGCGCCCGCCAGAGCCAGCGACGCGCCGATCGAGAGGTCAAAGCCGCCGGAGATGAGCAGCACGGTCATGCCAACCGCCGCAATGGCGTTGAACGAAAGTCCGAGCACCAGCGCGGTGAGGTTCGCCTGGCTCAGGAAATTGGGCGATGCGATCCGGAGGCCGGCTGCCACGATCAATACGACGATGAAGATGCTGAGCTCGCGCTGCTCGAGCAGGCGGCGGAAGATGCTGGGGCGGGCTTCGGCCGTTGTGGCGCCCTTGCTTGCTGAGATGCTCATGCCCTCACCTCCTCGGTTTGCTTCGCGCCCGTCACGCCGGCCGCCAGCGCCATAATCTGTTCTTCGGTTGCCCCGCGTCCGGGGACGATATCGACGAGCTTGCCCTCGCGCATGACCGCAATCCGATCGCTCACGCGGAGCGCCTCGGGCAGGTCCGACGAGATGACCATCACGGCCTTTCCGCCCGCGGCCAACTCACGCAACAGGCGGTGAATCTCCTGCTTTGTGCCGACGTCGATGCCGCGCGTGGGTTCATCCACGATCAGGATCTTCGGGTCGCGGGCGAGCCACTGGCCCAGAAACACCTTCTGCTGGTTGCCGCCCGAGAGATTGCGGAGCTTCTGCTTGAGGCTCGGCGTCTTCACGTCGAGCTGCTTGGTGTAGTGCGTCGTGATCTTGTTCAGCGCGTCCCAGCGCAGCCACCCACCCGGCGAGACCCGTTGCAGGTTCGGCGCGAGGAAATTCTCTGTGATGGTCTTATCGAGGAAGAGGCCCTCGTTTTTGCGGTCCTCGGACAGGTACGCCATGCCCGCGCGCATCGCGGCGCTCGGCGTGGTGATGTGCGCCGGCTTGCCGCTCAACTGCACTGCGCCTGTCGCGCCGCTGTCCAGCCCCATCAGCGCGCGCGCCACTTCCGTGCGCCCGGCGCCGACGAGGCCGAAGAACGTGAGCACTTCGCCCTCGTGGAGCGTGAAACTCACGCCTTCAAAGACGGTCCCCCGCGAAAATCCTTCGACGCGCATCGCTTCCGCGCCGCGCTCGCGCTCCGCGCCGCGGTCCGCAAACGCCTCCAGCTCGCGGCCAACCATCATGCTGACGATCTGGTGTTCGTTCAGCTCCGCCGTGGGGCGGATGCCGACCAACTTGCCGTCGCGGAGCACCGCCACCCGGTCCGAGATTTCGAGCACCTCTTCGAGATGGTGCGACACGTAGATGATCGCGAAACCCTGCCCGCGCAGTTGGTTCAGCCGCTCGAACAGACGCGCGGCCTCCTGCAGTGTGAGCGACGAGGTAGGTTCGTCGAGGACGAGCACTTTGGCGTTGCGGGCCAGTGCCTTGACGATCTCCACCATCTGCTGGTTGCCCATCGACAGGCGACCCACCTGCGCATTCGGGCGGAAATCCACCTTGAACAGGTCCAGCAGTTCCTTTGTGCGGGCATACATCGCGCGCTGATCGATCAGGCCGAGCGCGCCGAGCGGCTGGCTGTTGGCGAAGACGTTCTCCGCGACGCTCAGGTTGGGCACCAGGCTCAATTCCTGGAATACCACGCTGACGCCCGCTTGCTCCGCGGCCTGCGTGCTCCCGAACGCCACCTCCCGCCCGTCGAGATAGATCTGGCCCGCGTCGGGATGGTACGCGCCCGCGAGGATATGAATAAGCGTTGACTTGCCCGCGCCATTCTCCCCGACCAGGGCAAGGATTTCCCCCGCTCGCACGTCAAGCGAAACGTCGGAGAGCGCTTGCACGCCCGGAAAGGCTTTGGAGATGCCTTCGACGCGTAGTAGTGAGTTGCTGGGTTGATTCATGCCTTCCGCCTTTGATTCGGTATGAATCGATGGGGCGACGTATAAGGTCGGGCCTACCTTTGTGCCGGCTCGAAGCCGGCTTCCTTGAGGGCCGCGACAAAATCATCGTAGTGTAATTCGGGTTTTTGCAGGTAAGCCGCGCAACCGGACATCAGCGCAACCGCATCGGCCCGAGGCAGCCACGAACACGCGATGACCGGCGCAGCCGCGCCGTCCAGTTCGCCGCGGAGCGTCTGCGCCGCCTGCCACCCGCGCTGCTCGCCCGGCAGCTCGACGTCGAGGATCATCAAGTCGGGATGCTCGCGCCGGGCCAGCGCAACGAACTCCTCACCCACCTGTGCGCGAATGACAGAAAGGCCCGACGCCTCGCAAAAACGCGAAAGCAGTCGGGCTAGAAACGGATCGGACTCGCCAATGAGACAGATGGGGGACATGTCCTCATTTCACCACACGTCGCCCCCACTGTCTCGCACTCTTGGAACCGGTCGTTCGGACGATTGGAACCGGGTCTCGTCGCAAGCCCCGCGCCGCGGCGTCCCTCTACGGGTTCAGCCTCCGGCGCAAGTAGTTGTAGACGGCCTCCCGCCCCGTGCGCAGGTCGCGCCGCACAGCGTCATACTTGCCGCCCTTGAGCAGGCCCACCACCGGCGAGTATTGCGAGCAGATGACGACGCCGCGCGGGTCAAGCGTCGCAAGCATCTCGTCGAAGTACGCCTCGTATTCCACCGGCGTGAAATCGCAAACGAAGAGGACGACCTTGTCCTGCAGCCGCTCCTGCAGTCTCCTCACCGATGGGATGTTGTAGAGGTTGTAGATGTTGAGGGCCTTGAGCCCCTTCGTCGCCAGGAAGTTGTCGGCATGATGCGTGGCGTTGCCGCAGTAGTGGATGCAGCCGCCCCCAAACGCTTCGAGCACGCGCGAGTTGTACGGCACGACGAACTCGCGGTACGTCCTTACGGACATCAGCACCGCGTCGTCGTCGGAGAACCAGACGCCCGCGTGCTCGCCGGTATATACCTGCTGGTCGCCGATGCACTCGTTCAGCGGCTCGCCGATGACCGCCTTCTGCGCCTTAACCCAACGGATGAGCGTCTCCGTGACCTTGTCCATCAACTCGTGCATCGCATTGGGGTGGTCATGCATAAGATAGATGAGTTTATCGTAGCCCATGAGTTGGTTAGCGGTCGTTAACGGGCCCTGAAAATCGGTGTAACCCACCGGCAGGAAGCTGTTCGCCTTCATGTAGCGCAAGCAGTCCAGCACCCGCGGCATGAGGCCGTCCTTCTCGGGATCAGGGATCTCCAGCCGGCGTACGTCTTCCGGGGTGACGACCGGATAATAGCGCGGGTTCGCCGCCGGGTCCTGCTTCGGATAGAACTCGATCTGGCAGCCGAGCGCGGACGCTGCAACCACGGTGCCGTACCACGGCATCAGATACGGCACGAAGTCGTCGTCGATGGACTTGACCTGGTCGTAATACGTGCGCTCCTGAAAGGCGGTCATCACGCGCGGGTCAAAGTAATCGTCAGGGAAGGTTTCGGGGTCGAGGCCGAACACCCAGTACAGCGCGCTGTTGACGATGAAGGGCGGCGCGTCCGTCTTGCGAAAGGCGAAAACGTCGGCTGTTTTGGCCTTGACCTTGGCCAGGCGCGCGGCGAACAAGGCCTCAAACTCGCTCCGCTCGGCGGGCGTCAAAGGAACGGTAGTCCAGAGCTGCGTAGCAACGGCTTCCATTAGCGCACTTCCTCTTCCAAAATGGTAACGGCGTCGCCCGCGCAGATTCTGCCCGGTCGAACGACGCGCATGTTCATTCCGCGCAGGCGTTGTTGCCGTCCTTCCAGCGAGTTAACCCACCGGATTGCGTCGTGACCGAACCGTTCGGTGAACTTGACGCAACCGGTGTGGGGCGTGGCGGTCACTTCAAGGACGGCAGCGCCGATTGCCAGCCGCCGGCCCGGCGGGAGATTTTCCTCGCTTAGGTCGAGGTCGACGAACAGTTGGTCGCCGGCGAGCAGCCATTGGGCGCGGTCCTCAGCGAGGGCCTGGATGACGCGCCAGTTCATCAGGGTGATCTGCGCATCGGGGTTGGCGCGGCCGTCTGGCGCGTTTGGGTTGCCGCGTTCCAGCCAATTGTCGCCCACCAGCCCCATGGCGAGGTCGAGCTCACCGCAGTCCAGAATCCGCCGGCCCCCTGGCTCGGGACGCGCCACGATAAGCTCAAGTCGCCCGTGGTCGCGGGGGGACGGGCCGAGCGCAGAAAGACGAGCTTCGATTTCCGCAGACGAAAAAAGCTTGTTCATCGGAGATAACTTTCATTCAGTCGGGATGGGACAGCGTATGGCGGCGATACACCGTGGGCGAGAGGCCGACTTCCTTCTGGAAGACGCGGCCAAAGTAGCTGCTATCGGAGAAGCCGCAGGCCAACGCAACTTCGGTCACGCTCAGGCGGCTGCGATCCAACAGGGCGCGGGCCTGGGCAATGCGATACCGGTTCAGATAGGCGATGGGCGTGAGGCCAGTCTCCTGCCCAAAGCAACGCGTCAGATAGCGCTCGTTCACGTTGAGATCACGCGCCATTTGCTCGCGCGAAACCGGCTCCGCGTAGCGCTCATGGATGTAGGCCATCGCCATCCGCGCGACCCGCTGCGCCTCGCTCCCGAGCCGCTTGCCGCGCGCCAGCACGGCTTCAACCTGCGCCAGCACTTCGCCCTGCTCAAACAGGCCCTTTGCAAGCACGGCGGAAACGCCCCCTTGCAGCCGCTCCATCTCGCGGCGGCCGAGGATTTGCGCGGTCAGGACGATGACGGGCACGCCCCGCAACTGCGGATCATCGCGCATCGCTTCGAGAACGCCAAACCCGTCCAGCTCGGGCATCATCAGGTCGAGCAAGACAAGGTGCGGGCAGATCTCCTCCATCACCTGGAGCGCCGCGCGGCCGTCTGCCGCAGTCAGGACGCGCGCAGCCGGCAGCGCGGAGCGGACCATGCGCGCGTGCAGTTCGCGCATCGTCTCATCGTCGTCGACCACCAGGAGGTCGAATGCCCGCTCGGAGTCGCTGAGTCCCTGCCGCGCCAGCGCGCCGGCGAGCGCTTCTCCGCCAAGCGGCTTTGCGAGATAGTCCATTGCGAGCACTGCGCCCCGCTCGTCGTCGCCGAGCGCGAAGAAGAGGACGGGGATATCGCTGGTGGCGGGGTCCAGCTTGAGCACTCGCATGAGGTCCCATGCCTGCTCGGCCGCGGGCTCATAGTCGAGCGCGATGGCGCCCGGAGGCGCGGCCACGATCTGCGCCAGCCAGTCGCTGCGCTCGCCAACGGGCAGGACCGAAACCACAAACCCGCGCGCGAGCAGATGATCGCGCAGCGCCGCGGTCGGCGTTCCCCGGGCCGGCTCACGCTCGGTCAGCAGTAGGACCGCGTCGCCGCCTTGCGGCAGCCGCTCCGCCGCAACTGCAGCTTCGGTGAGCACCGGCAGGGTGAAATAGAAAGTCGAGCCGGAGCCCTCGGCGCCCGTCGAGAGCACGCCCATGCGCCCGCCATGGAGTTCGACGAGCCGCTTGCTGATCGCAAGCCCGAGCCCCATACCGCCGAAGCCGCGCCGCGCCGCGCGGTCCGACTGGCGGAACTCGTCAAAGATCAACCCCTGTTCGGCAAGGGGGATGCCCATGCCCGTGTCGCTCACCGCAACCATGACCTCGCGCGCGCCAACCTCGACCCACAACGTGATCGTGCCCTTCGCAGTGAACTTGACCGCATTGCTGATGAGGTTGAGCGCAACCTGCTGCAGCCGCGTGCGGTCCCCCCACACGAGCGGCAGCGGGCCTTCAATGCCGCCGCCCAGGTCCACGCGCCACGCCAGCCCGCGCTCGCGCGCCATCGTCTCGCCCAGCACCGCCACCCGGCTCAGCACATCGCCAAGCGGCAGCGGCGCGCAGGAGAGGCGCAGTTCGCCCGCCTGGCTGCTGGCAAGATCGAGGACGTCGCCGATCAGGTGCGAGAGGTGCTGCGCGCCGGTGCGAATGCTGTCCAGGTCGCGGCGGAACCCCTCGCCCGCCGGCCCCGCGAAGACCGTCTCGATGGACGCGTCGCGCTGCATCATTTCGATGGTGCCGACGATCAGGCTCAGAGGGGTGCGCAACTCGTGGCTGACCGTGGATAGGAAGCGACTCTTGAGCAGGTTTGACTCCTCCGCCTTCTGCCACGCCTCCCGGATTTCCTCGCGCAGGAAGAGGCTGTCGAGCGCCGCGCTCACCTCGGCGCGGAACGTCTCGCTCAACGCCAGTCCGCGCTCGTCGGCGCTGATCAGGAGGCAGCCGAGCTGGCGCGCCGCGAAGTAAAGCGGCAGCGTGAGCAGGCTCTCCGGCCACTCAGCCAGCGCCTCCGGCAACAGGGTGTGGGTGGGAAAGCGCAGCCCATCGCGCGGCAGGTCGAAGCGCGCGCCGCGATCGAGGGCGAGGACCAGCCGCGCGCCGGCCGCGGGTTGCTCCGCGTCTTCGTAGAGCGTCAGGAAGCAGCTCGTAACGCCGAAATGGGGCAGGCCTGCGGCCAGCGCGTCATAGAGCGCCGCGCGATTCGCCGCGGTCTGGATGCGTTGGCTGAACTCGCTGAGGCGCCGCGTGTCCTGATCCGCGCGAAAATGCTCGTATGCGCGCGCCTGCGCGGCGGTCTCGCCGACTAGCGCCTGTGCCTGCTGCCACAGATTCTCCGCGCGGCTGCGCTTCGGCTCGGAGAGCGCCGGCAGCATC
>JALOOB010000378.1 GCA_025454635.1 Anaerolineae bacterium | reverse complement strand
GTGGGCTGTGCTGCCGGAGTGGCTGCGGGGGCGCCGCAGGCTGCGACCATGCCAAGGAGCATAATCGTCACCGTCAGCAGGCCGATCAGCTTTAGCTGCTTCATCTTGTAAGTCTCCTCCTGTGTACTGAGCGATCAACTTGACCGTTACTACGTAGGGCTAGTAGTGCGATTTCCGAGGGCCGAGCACCTCCTTTCGGCGCCTGCCGGACCATCGCCACACAACGCTGTGAGGGACAGACAAAGAACGAACTGCAGAGTAGGGGGCATTATAACCTTCGCGAGGGAGATGTCAAACACCATTTTTCCCGCTCGACCGGATATTGAGCCGGCTACACGGAGTTGACGCAGCCACAAGCCAGAATTGGGGGCTTGACACAGGAGACAACTTCTGATATCGTCACTTGTAGTGACAGGATTACAAGTCGCGCTGCTCCCCCAAGGCCACTTGGCGCCCTGCCCGGTTCTGCTGTTTGCTCCATAAGTTCTGCGCCGACAAGGAGGTGAAGTCCATTCAGCCGAGTTGTTAGGTATTGCTCCAAGTTAGCCCATACGGAACCATTCGAAGGAGAGGTTACCATGACAAAGAAGTTCTTCCTGGTCTTCAGTGTCGTCGCGATTCTGGCGATGCTGGCCGCATGCGCACCGACGGCTGCGCCCACGCAGCAACAAGGCTCCGGCGAAACGCAGGCGCAGGCTCAGCCTGCCGCCGCGGGCAACTGCAAAGACAGCCCAACCCCGCCCCCGCTGGCGAAGAAGGACACCTACAAGGTCGGCTTCTCTCAGGTCGAGACGAACAACCCGTGGCGCATCGCCCAGACCGAGAGCATGAAGGCCGAGGCCGCCAAGCGCGGTTGGGAGTTGGTCTACACGGACGCGGGCGGTTCTGAAGCCAAGCAAATCGCCGACATCGAGTCCATGATCGCGCAGAAGGTCGACCTGATCTTCATGGCGCCCCGCTCCGAGAAACCGCTGGCCGAGGCCGCGCTCAAGGCTAAGGCTGCCTGTATCCCCGTCATCATGCTGGACCGCGACGTAGATCACTCCATTGCCGCTCCTGGCAAGGACTACGTCACCATGATCGGCTCCGACTTCGTCAAGGAAGGCGAGATGGCCGCCGAGTGGCTTGCAAAGGCCACCAACAACAAGGCGATCATCATCGAGCTGGAAGGCACCGTCGGCTCCTCCCCGGCCATCGACCGCAAGAAGGGCTTCGACGAGGCCATCAAGAAGTACCCCGACATGAAGATCGTGGCCTCTCAGACCGGCGACTTCGCCCGCGATAAGGGCCGCCAGGTCGCGGAGACCCTGCTCCAGGCGCACCCCGATGCCACGGCTATCTACGCGCACAACGACGAAATGGCCATGGGCGCGATCGCAGCCCTCGAAGCTGCAGGTAAGGTCCCGGGCAAGGACGTGATCATCGTTTCCATCGACGGGACGAAGGATGCCGCGCAGGCGATCATCGATGGCAAGCTCGGCGCCACCGTGGAGTGCAACCCGAAATTCGGCCCCAAGGCCTTCGACACCGCAATTGCGTACGCGAACGGTGAGACCTTCCCGGCGAAGATCGTGAACCCGGACCGCTTCTTCGACAGCACGAACGCTGCAGCCTATCTGCCGGAAGCCTACTAACCCCGCAGAGGCTCAAGCGAAACCCGCGTGAGCGTGAGACGGGCGCGTCGATTGCGGCGCGCCCGTCCTGAAGCGACTCCGTCCGCCGGCTTAAAGGCGCAGCGTACAGGAAGGTTGTAGTGGATTCACCCGACGTTCTGCTTCAAATGCGGGATATCTGCAAGATATTTCCCGGAAACGTGGCGCTCGATAATGCCTCCTTGGAAGTGCGCCGCGGGGAAGTCCATGCGCTGGTGGGCCAGAACGGCGCGGGCAAATCGACCATGATCAAAATTCTCACGGGCGCGTACCAACGCGACGGGGGGTCGATCCTGTTCGATGGCCGGGCCGTCGCCTTCCGTTCGCCAGCCGATGCGCAGCACAATGGCATCAGCACGATCTATCAGGAAATCAACCTCGTGCCGCTCCGCTCGGTTGCCGAGAACATTATGCTCGGCAAGGAGCCAACGCGGCTGGGGATGATTGACTGGCGGAAGATGAACGCCACGGCCGGGGAGCTGTTGCGGCACGTCGGCATTGAGGTTGACGTAACCCGGCCCCTCGCCGAGTTCAATATTGCCATTCAGCAGATGGTGGCGATCGCGAGGGCGGTCTCGTTCAAGAGCCAACTCGTGGTGATGGACGAGCCGACGTCGTCACTGGATGACCAGGAGGTCGAAACCCTTTTCGACACGATCCGCCGCCTCAAAGCGAACGGCGTGGCAGTCATTTTTATCTCGCATCGTCTCGACGAGTTGTTCGCGATTTGCGACCGTGTGACGATCATGCGCGACGGCAAGACTATCGAAACACGCGATGTCAAGAACATCAGGAAGCTCGAGCTGGTGTCCCGAATGCTGGGCCGAGAGATCGGCGAAGTCCAGCGCGGCGCGACCAGCTTCACACGCGCTGGCGAGCGGACCGCAGGCGAAACGATTCTCGAAGTCGAGGGCGTCGAGAGCGACACGATCCTTCGCAACGTCAGCCTGGACGTGCGGCAGGGCGAAATCATTGGCCTCGCCGGCTTGCTGGGCGCGGGGCGGACCGAAACCGCCCGCGCGATCTTCGGCGCGGACCCGATCACCGCGGGCGAGATCCGTCTGAAGGGTAAGCTGCTGCGGATGGGCTCGCCGGCGAACGCGATCAAGGCGGGCATCGGCTATTGCTCGGAGGACCGCAAAGCGGAAGGCATCGTTCCCGAGCTCTCGGTTGCCGACAACATGGTGCTGGCCGCGCTGCCCCATATCTCGCGCAATGGCCTGGTCTCCGCGGAGAAGCGGCGGCAGATCGTGGAGGAGTTTGTGCGGGTGCTTGGCATTAAGACCTCATCCCCCGACCAGCCGATTCGGGAGCTGTCTGGCGGCAACCAGCAGAAGGTGCTGCTCGCGCGGTGGCTTTGCCTGCACCCCGAGCTGCTGATCCTCGACGAGCCAACCCGCGGCATCGACGTGGGCGCTAAGGGCGAAATCCAGAAGATCGTCAGCCAACTTGCCGAGAACGGTGTGGGCGTTCTAATGATTACGTCAGAAATCGAAGAGCTGACCGAGGGCAGCGACCGAGTATTCGTGATGCGTGACGGCGCGTCGGTGGCGGAACTAACGGAGGGCGAGATATCGCAGGGGGCGATCATGACTGCCATGGCGGCGGAAGCCGGTTCGCACAGCGCTGAGGGTGAAGGAGCCGGGGCTCAAGGAGCCGTAGTATGAGCACATCGACGCGCGGCTCGCCAACAGAAGTGCCCGATGGGAGAAGTTCCGCTCCTATGGCATCCTGTTGGCGATCATCGTGCTGGTGGTCTTCAACATAATCCGCATTCACAACCTGATCTCGAACACGCCCACGTTTATCGAACGCGGTACGGTCAACGTTGAGTACGCGCGGGCGCTCCAGCAGGCGCTCAGCGTTAACCTGACGCAGGTTGCGACCATCGTCATCGTGGGCGTCGGCATGACGCTGGTCGTGGCGACCGGAGGCATCGACCTGTCGGTCGGCGCGGTGATGGCGATTGCGGGGCAGATTGCGCCGCTCATCTTCCTGGGCCCCATTGCGGACCGCTTCGGGATGGGCGTGGCGAACTTCCTGGCGCTCACGGTACCCATCGCCGTAGCCGCAGGTTTCGGCCTGATGAACGGCCTTATGGTCACAAAACTCCGCTTTCAACCCATTATCGCGACGCTTGTCGTGTTCATCGGCGGACGCGGCATCGCGCAGGTGCTGACGAACGGCTACCTCCAGCCGTTCAAGAACCCGAGTTTCCAGTACATCGCGCTGGGCCGCCCTCTCGGCATCCCGACGCAGGTTTACATTATGTTCGCCGTGGTGCTGCTGGCGCTGTTCCTCGTCCGCAGGACCGCTTTCGGCAGGTACGTGCTGGCGATTGGCGGCAACGAGCGGGCCGCCCGCCTGGCCGGCGTGCCGGTGGGACGGGTCAAGACGCTCGTGTACGTGATCAGCGGCGCGCTGGCCGGCATCGCGGGGCTGATCGTCGTTGCGATCAACGCGGCATCGGATGCGAATCTGAACGGCATGAACATGGAGCTGGACGCGATCGCTGCGACGGCAGTGGGTGGCACGCCGCTCACCGGCGGCCATGCGAATATCGTGGGGACACTGCTCGGCGCGCTGCTCATCCAGCTCGTGCGATACTCGCTCATTTCGATTGG
Source organism: Anaerolineae bacterium (assembly GCA_025454635.1). Lineage (GTDB taxonomy): Bacteria > Chloroflexota > Anaerolineae > CG2-30-64-16 > CG2-30-64-16 > JALOOB01. The sequence continues at coordinate 2,168 of JALOOB010000378.1, read as the reverse complement.
CGTGCCCTACGAGTTTGCGCTCGTGGTCAACGCGTTCATTATCTTGCTTGCCGTCTATTTCCAGCGCCAGAGGGCCGCGTGAGGGTTACGAAATGACTGCGCCTGCTAAAGAACAACAAGCGAAACGTCCTGGACGCGACCTACTGCGGTACGGCCTTCTCGGCGGGCAGAGCCGGCTTGTCTTCCTGATCCTCATCGGCGTGTTCGCGCTCGGCTCTATCGTGTTCGGATCGACCTTCTACGGCGCGTACAACCTCAAGACGATGCTGGTTTACAACTCCATGTTCGCCTTTATGGCGCTGGGTGTCACGTTCGTCATTATCACGGGCGGCATCGACCTCTCGATCAGTTCCGTTGCAGTTTTATCCAGTATGCTGGCGGCCTGGTTCAGCCGCTTCGGCCTACTCCCCGCGCTGTTTCTTACCGTGCTCATCGCCACGCTCATCGGCCTCTTTAACGGGTGGATGGTGGGCAAGCTCGGCATCCAACCGTTCATCGCGACGCTGATTACCTTCATGGCCGCGCGCGGCCTGGCCCTGATTGCCCCGAAGATCTTTGCCATCTACCTGCCCGCGCTTTTCCCCAATGTTCCCATCGAATTCTGGAACGCCAACGTCGCTGATTACTCCATCGGCATCGACCGGACGAAGAACTTCCAATCGATCACGGGGGAGATATGGGGCATTCCCATCCCGATAATTATGATCGTCGTCGCTTACGCCATCGGCGCGATCGTCCTCGGCTACTCGCGCTTCGGGCGGCACACGCTGGCCGTGGGCGGTAACGAAGAAGCCTCCCGCCTGATGGGCCTGCCGGTCGTGCGCATTAAGATGGCCGTCTACGCGATCAGCGGCGGCATGGCCGGGTTGGCCGGCGTCATTCTCGCATCCCGTAGCGGGACGGCGTTGCCGACCGAAGCCGTGGGCTGGGAGCTACAGGCCATCAGCGCGGTTGTCGTCGGCGGGACGCTCCTGACGGGCGGCCAAGGTTCGGTCGTCGCGACGCTCTTTGGCGTGCTACTGCTCGGCCTGGTTTTCAATATTCTGAACTTCATCAATGCAGGCGGTTTCAGTCTTACGGTATACTGGCAATCGGTCGTGCGCGGCGTGTTCCTGTTCCTCGTGGTCCTCCTGCAAAGCCCCTGGTCGACTCACAGGAACCGGCCGTCCCGTAATTCGCAACGGCCCGGGAGTGTGAGCCATGGCAATAGTCCGAACGCCAGCGGGTCCTGACGGCATCGACTTTAACAGCCCCATACCCTATTACGCGCAACTGATGCAGCTTCTAAAGGGCAAGATCGACAGCGGCGACTGGCCCACTGGCAGCCAATTGCCCGGCGAACCAGAGCTATGCAACCTGTTTGGCATCAGCCGCACCGTCGTCCGCCAGGCGCTCGGCGAAATGGAACAACAGAACCTCATCATTCGGCGCAAAGGCAAAGGGACTTTCGTAGCGGAGCCGAAGGTGAGCGAAAGCCTGGCGCAGAAGTTGACCGGTTTTTACAGCGACATGGTCGAGCGCGGCTACCGGGTCGCGACGGAAGTGCTGCACCATCGCGTTACGCGGGCCGGCGACAAGATTGCAAGTTATCTGCAAATCGCGCCGGGCGCGGAGGTCATCGACATCCGCCGCCTGCGTTTTGTGAATGAAGAACCGATCCAGCTTGTCACGAGTTATCTGCCGTATGCGCTGTGCCCGCGGCTCGCCGAGGTCGACCTGGCGCACCGGTCGCTGTACGACGTGCTGGAAAACGAGTGCGGGCTATGGATCGCGTGCGGGAAGCGGTTTATCGAAGCGGTGGGAGCGAACGAATCCGAAGCGCGGCTGCTGCGGATCGAGCGCGGCGCGGCGCTCATCATGTTAGACAGCGTCAGCTTCCTGGAAGATGGACGGCCGGTCGAGTACTACCACGCGCTTCACCGCGGAGACCGGTCGCGCTTTGAGGTGGAACTGGTGCGCGAGCGAGGCTGGAGCGCGCAGAGCGAAGTCGCGCAGCGCCTCGCCCGCGCGGGGCAAATAAACGGCGTGGGGACGAAGTGACAGTAACGGGCCGGATATTTAACATTCAGCGGTTCTCCATCCACGACGGACCTGGAATCCGCACGACCATCTTTCTGAAGGGCTGCAATCTCGCCTGCGAGTGGTGCCACAACCCCGAGTCGCGCAAA
>JALOOB010000377.1 GCA_025454635.1 Anaerolineae bacterium | reverse complement strand
TACAAGAACACGTACAAGCGCGTTCAGGACGAGTTGGCGGCACTGGTGGCGCCCGAGCAGCTTCTCGACTGCACCATCAACTACGGCCTGTACTATGTCTGTCATTTCTTGGCGCTGGGCAAGGAGCATGCCCGGCAGATCCTCAACGAGAACATCGAGCGCGGAATGGTGCGCGTGGGGGTCCCCCAGAAGCTCGGCTTCCACGCGCGGCCCAGCCTGCTGGTGGCGAAGATTGTCCAGCATTATGGCGGCCAGGTCGAGCTCGTCGTCGGCGAGGACCGCTTCGATGCCAGCAGCGTGCTGGACATCCAATGGGCCGGCGGAAAGATCCAGAAGGAAAATCTCAAAGACGTCGTGTTCGAAGGCGACGCGCGCACCCTCAAGGATATCCAGACCCTGGCCGCCGTCAATTACGGCGAAGACCTTATGGGCAAGGGCGTCCCGCTGCCGAAGGAACTCAAGTACCTGAGATAGGAGCCAGACCGTCCGGGGGTTCGGCCGCCGGGAAGCGGCCGGGCATGGGGCCTGGCGTGAATCGCTCCTCCGCAGATATGATCGTTGGACTCATCGTCGCGGGCGGAACGGGGACCCGCTTCGGCGGCCCCATCCCGAAGCAGTATGCCTTGCTGGCGGGGGTGCCGATCCTCGTGCGCACCCTGCGCGTTTTCGACGCGTGCGAATGCGTGGCGCGCTTGGTCGTGGCCGTGCCGCCGGGGGACGTCGCTTTCGTCGCGGATACGATGCTCGCCGCCGCCGCGCTGAGCAAGAGCGTTGCGGTGGTCGCCGGGGGGGCGCGGCGGCAGGATTCGGTCTTCAACGGGCTGGCCGCCGTTCCTTCCGAGGCGACGGTGGTGGTGATCCACGACGCGGTTAGGCCGCTCGTGACCTGCGCCGCGATCACCGCCTGTGCGGACGCCGCCCGGCAGCGCGGGGCGTGCATCGTTGCCTGGCCCGTCTGGGATACCCTCAAGCGCGTGTCAAGCGCCGGCTGCATCGACGCCACCCTGCCGCGCGAAGACGTGTGGATGGCGCAGACGCCGCAGGCGTTCCGCAGCGCCGTGATCCGCGCGGCGCACGAACGCGCACGCCGCGAGCACGTGCCGGCCACCGACGACGCGAGCCTGGTGGAACGCCTGGGAACGACGGTCCATGTTCTGCCCGGGAGCCTGCGCAATTTGAAGATCACCACCGCGGAGGATCTGGCGCTGGCCGAGGCGTTGCTCGGCGCAGCGCTGCCGCAGGCAGACACCCCGTGTTGATTGACAGCCGTCGGCGGCATCTTTATCTTCACTGCTCAGCGGCGCGACGAATCCCGTATCAACAGGCAGCCGTCGGCCATCGGCCGTTGCGGCGGCGGGGCGAGCGACCGGCGCCACGGACGATGGCGCAGCGGTTACTGGCGGCGGCGCAGACAAGAAGTGAGCATAGCGTTAGTCATTCTGGGACGACGTCCGGAAACGGCTGCCCGGACCAAAGGAGGCTAGGACATGCAAGGTGTGAACGGTCGGCAGGAGCCGACGAGAGACATGGCGAGCGAAGCCTACCTGCGGCAGCTGCGCCAGACGTTCGAGCAGTTGCCAAACGACATTCCGCTGCTGCTGTTCGCCGACAAGGGCCGCGATGACGTCTTTGCCCAGGCGACCCGCCAGGTCATTCGCGCGTTCCGGGAACTGAGCCCCCGGATCACGTTGAAGGAGTACGATCTCGGCCACGAGCTGGCCCGGCGTCATAACGTCGTCAGCTCGCCGACGCTGCTGATCGCCCCCGACCGCTACGACATCCGATGGATGGGTGCCCCCATGGGCGAAGAAGCGCGGACGTTTCTGGAGACGTTGATCTTGGTCGGCATGGGGCAGAGCAATCTGAGCGAGCAATCGCGAAATGTGATCCGGCGCATCGACAGCCCCCGTCGGATCAAGGTCTTCGTCAGCCCCACCTGCCCCTACTGTCCGCAGCAGGCGGTCAACGCCCTGAAGGCCGTCATCGAGCTGCCGGAGCAGCTGTCGCTGGAGATCATCGACATCCAATGCGAGCCCGAGCTGGCCAACCAGTACGCCGCTCAAAGCGTCCCTCAGGCCTTCGCCAACGACATTCTGATCGGCCACGGCGCCCAGCCCGAGGAGGTCTTCGCGCTCTCGCTGCAGAAACTGGAGCCCCAGACGATCTTTATTCCCGAAAGCGACGCGGAACAGGTGGAGACCGACCTGCTCATCGTCGGCGGGGGCCCGGCGGGACTCACTGCCGGGATCTACGCGGTGCGCAGCGGCTTGCGAACCGCCATCGTCGAGCGCCAGGCCCTGGGAGGACAGGTCGCGACCACCCCGGTCGTCGAAAACTACCCGGGCTTCACTTCGGTCGGCGGCAAGACCCTGGTCGACATCCTGGTGAGCCATGCGCTGCAGTACGTGCAGATCTTTCCGGGAGAGGGGGTGCTGGAGGTCCAGTACGGCTCGCCGATCATGGTGCAGACCAGCCGGCGTAAGTTTCTGACCAAAACCGTTCTGCTGGCCACCGGCGCCAACCACCGTCATCTCAACGTCCCGGGTGAAAAGCGGCTCGCCGGCCGCGGGGTGAGCTACTGCAGCACCTGCGACGGCCCGCTGTTCAAAGGCAAGCAGGTTGTAATGGCGGGCGGGGGCAACAGCGCCGTAACGGAGGCGCTGCACCTGTTTCATATGGGGGTCAAGGTCACCCTGATCCACCGCCGGGACAGCCTGCGCGCTCAGGAGTTCCTCAGCCGACAGCTGGCCGAGAACCGGATCCCGGTGCTCTGGAGCACCGAAATCCGTGAGATCAAGGGCGAAGATCGGGTGCGCGAGATCACGCTTTTCAACAACGCCAGTCAGAAGACTTCGACGCTCGCCACCGACGGGGTCTTCATTGCCATCGGCTACGAGCCGGCGGTGGAGCTGGCCCAGAAAATGGGGCTCGAGCTGACGGCGGACGGCTACATCAAGCAGGACGGCCGTCACCGCACCAGCCGGCCGGGGATTTACTCGGCGGGGGACGTCGAAGGCGGCTACAAGCAGATCGTCACCGCCTCCGGCCAGGGTGCCGAGGCCGCGATGACCATTTTCGAGGACCTGATCAACCCGTACTGGCTCACCGCGAAGCCGGGGACGTCTTCGGTGGAGCGGCCAGTGGCCCTGCAGCCTTGACAGGGCGGCCGCGCCGCGACCCATGAAACGCCGACGGGAAAAGGAGGCTTGCGGCTCGTTCGACTCCAGCCGCTATCCGAACCTGCCACGGGTAGCGGTCGGCGCCGTCGTATTCAAGGAAGACCGGGTCCTGTTGGTCCAGCGCGGCAAACCGCCGGCCGAAAGCCTCTGGGCCATTCCCGGCGGAAGGGTCGAACTGGGCGAGACACTGCAGCAGGCCGCCGAACGCGAGATCTTCGAGGAAACCGGAGCGACCATCCGCGCGCGCGAACCGGTGTTCACCTTCGACATCATCGAAAGAGAGCCGAACGGAGCGGTCCGGTTTCATTATGTGGTGGTGGATCTGGTGGCGGATTGTGTGGCGGGTGATCTGGCGCCGGGAGGCGAC
>JALOOB010000376.1 GCA_025454635.1 Anaerolineae bacterium | reverse complement strand
GTCGTCCGGATCCGCGTGGCACATCTCAGCGATTTTAAGCGTGTTGGTGAACGCGCTGTCCGGCATGTCGACGTAGGGCAGGAAGGTCTGCCGCATCTGGCTGAGGCTCTTGAGGAAATAAGAGTTGCCGTCGTAGCGCATCCGCTTCGGGTCATCGAAAAGGCTGCTGGTCTGCACACAAAGCAGCATATCGTGCGCGGATGCATCCTCCTCGCGCACATAATGCACATCGTTCGTCACCACTACCGGCACATCGTACTTTTGCGCGAACGCCCAGAGTTGCTTGTTGACCTCGGTCAGCTCCGGGATGCTGTGCTCCTGGAACTCGATATACCAGCGATCCGGCCCGAAGACGTCCCGATACCACATCAGGCGCTCGCGCGCCAGGTTCTCTCTGCCGTTCTTGAGCAGGCTCGGAAGCTCGGCCGCAAGGCAGCCGGACGTGCAGATCAACCCTTCGCTGTGCGCGGCGAGGTAATCCGCGTCGACGCGCGGCCGGTAGTAGTAGCCCTTGAGCTGCGCATCCGAGCAGATCTGGAGTAGGTTGCGGTAGCCTGTCAGATTCTCGGCCAGCAGTAGCAGGTGGTGGCGGCCGCGATCGAGCTCGCCTTCCTGCCCGCCCATGGGCCGGCCCCACTGCGTGATGTACGCCTCGACGCCGAGCAGCGGCTTGATGCCCGCGGACTGGCATGCGCGCGAAAACTCGATGGCGCCGTGCATGGTGCCATGATCGGTCAGCGCGAGCGCAGGCTGGCCCAGTTCCGCTGCGCGCTTTGCCATGGCCGGCACGCGGCCGAGCCCATCGAGCAGCGAATACTCGGTGTGAAGATGGAGATGGACGAAATCGTCGGACATCGACCCGCAGCCCCGTCGAAGATATTCTTTACCGGCATCCCGATTATACCAGACGCCATGAAGGGCGCGGCAAATGGGCGTCGACCTGCTCGCGCTGCCGTTCTCGCGTGAGTGTCGTGACCAAAGTCATATTATAATGGGGCTGCCAGGTATTATCCTGGTTGTTACACGCCGCAATCGCGCCCTGGGAGGTCGCTTTGACTGCAAGCCTCGAACCGCAACCACCGTCCGCGCGCGCTCTCGAAGCTGCCGCGCTTAATGGTCTCCTCCATGGGCCGCGGGCGCCATTGATGCGCGCCCCGCGATCCCCCGAAGCAGGCGTGCGTCTCGCCAAGCTTTATATCGAGCCCACCGTCCGCTGCAACCTCGCGTGCGTCACCTGCATCCGCAACGACTGGTGCGAGCCGGGCAGCGATATGACCGAGGCAACCTTCGCCGCCGCGTTGGACGGCGTCCGTCAGTGCTCCCCGCGGCCGACAGTCTTTTTCGGGGGATTCGGTGAGCCGCTCAGCCACCCGCGCATTGTCGAGATGATCGTCGCGGCGCATGATCTTGGCTGTCCGACCGAGTTGATCACCAACGGGACGCTGCTAAACGAGCAGATGGCGCGCCAGTTGATCGGGTCGGGGCTGGATCGCCTCTGGATTTCGCTCGACGGCGCGCAGCCCGACAGCTACGCGGACGTCCGGCTCGGCGCGGCGCTGCCCCAGGTTCTCGCTAACGTCCGCTTCTTCAGCCGGAACCGCCCCTACAAACGCCCGCGCAGGCCGGAGCTGGGCATCGCGTTTGTCGCCATGCGTCGCAACGTGGGTGATCTGCCCGCAGTACTTGACCTGGGCCGGGCGCTCGGCGCGACGCAGTTCCTCGTCACGAACCTGCTGCCCTACACCGCGGACATGCAGGACGAAATCCTGTATGCCTCGTCGCTTAATAGCATCATCTACCAGCCTTCCCCGTGGATGCCCCACCTCAGCCTGCCGAAGATGGACATCGACGGGGCGACGGGGCCTGCGCTCGCCGCTGCCCTGGCCGGGCATCACAGCATCAGCTACGCGGGCGTCAGCTTGAGTGGAGGCAACGATTGCTGCCCGTTTGTCGATGCCGGCGCTCTAGTGGTGGGCGCCGACGGCCAGGTCAGCCCATGCCTCCCCTTGCTCCACGATCATAACAGCTACCTCAACGGCCGCGAGCGGCGCAGCCGGCATTACGCCATCGGCAACCTCGCCGCTGCAAGCCTGCTGGAGTTGTGGGATCAGCCAGAGCACCAGGCGTTTCGCGCCCGCGTGCGCTCGTTCGACTTTGCGCCCTGCACCGCATGCGGTGGCTGCGATTGCAGCCTGGGCAACGAAGAGGACTGCTACGGTAATCCCTTCCCGACCTGCGGAGGTTGCCTCTGGGCGCAGGGAGTGATACGCTGTCCGTAGGAGGATGGCGCAATGGAGCAAGCGGCGAGCGATTCAATTCCGCGGCTGGTCATTCATTCCAACCTGTGGGCCGAAGTCGGCGGACAGGTCGTGTTGAGCCCGTGGCGGGTCAAACTACTCGAAGCGATCGAGGCGACCGGCTCGATCCGCGCTGCGGCCGCGAGCATGAATGTCACCTATGACCTGGCATGGCACCGCATCGACGAAATGGAGACGGCGCTTGGCGCCGGCCTGGTCGACCGGCAGCGCGGCGGACCGAAAGGCGGCTGCGCGAACCTGACTTCGCTGGGCTGCGAACTCGTTGCCCGGTTCAAGCTGTTCGAAGAGCATGCCGAGTCGCTGGTCGGCGAGCGCTTTCGCGAAGTGTTTGGGGAGGGGGATTGGCGGGCTCTGCCCGACTTGCGCGGCGGCAAGTAGTCGTGTAGAATCAGAGATGAGCGTAAGCTTCACTACCATATTACGCCAATTGCAGGGATGCGGTGAGACATTGCCCGTTCTCGCGCCATGTCACCTCTGCCGCGCCACCGTGTTCGATTAGCCGAACCGAGCGCAGCCAGCTTCGAACGGCGGACCGTTATATCGAATAGATATAACGGTCCGCTTTTTTGTCCCACGCTCCCGCAGAAACTCAATCCCCTCACAGGAGGCAAAGATGCAACTGGGTGGCTACACCAATCGCGTGGCCTGGATTGACCTCGCCACGGGCACGGTCGAGTACAAGCCGATCGCCGACGAGGACGCGCGTAAGTACCTCGGCGCGCGCGGACTTGGCGTCAAGTACGTCTACGACAACGGCCCGACTGTGGACGCGCTCTCGCCAGATAACCTGCTCTGCTTCATGAACGGCCCCCTCACCGGCACGGACGTGAACCTGAGCGGCCGGCTCGCGGTCGTGACCAAGTCGCCGCTGACCGGCACGGTGACCGACTCGCACATGGGCGGGTGGTCGGCCGCGCGCCTGAAGTGGGCGGGCTTCGACGGGCTCGTGTTCAAGGGCAAAGCCGAGACGCCTGTCTACGCCCTCGTCGACGACGGCGTCGTGACCCTGCTCCCCGCGACGGACTTGTGGGGCAAGGGCGTTCACGACACGATCGAGGCGCTGCAGGAGAAGTACGGCAAGAAGGACGTCAGCGTCATGTGCATCGGCCAGGCGGGCGAGAACCAGGTAAAGTTCGCCTGCTGGATGAACGAGCACGACCGCTCCTCCGGCCGCGGCGGCACCGGCTGCGTCGGCGGCAGCAAGCTGCTCAAGGCGATCGTGGTCCGGGGCTCGCA
>JALOOB010000096.1 GCA_025454635.1 Anaerolineae bacterium | reverse complement strand
CTGCTTGATTGGTACTTGAGGAAGGTCAGCGTTCGCGCATATCAAACGGCGTACATGTATACCAAGCAATATCTCGAACGTCTTCCCATCCGCACCATCGACTTCACCGACCGCGCCGACGTTGCGCGCCACGACCGCATGGTCGCGCTCGTCACCCAAATGCTCGACCTCCACGCCCGCCACGCGACCGAGCCCATCCCCCACGAAAAAGCCGCGCTCCAGCGCCGCATCGACCACACCGACCGCCAGATCGACGCCCTCGTCTATGAGTTGTACGGGCTGACGGCAGAGGAAGTCGCAATCGTCGAGGCCAACGACTGACCCCGCGCCCCCTCAGGGAACCAAAACCGCTCGCCCGGAGTCTGCGCGTTATAGCTCAAGCGCAGTTCGGCGTCGAACAACCAAATCGCCGCGCGCATGAGATTCGCGCTTCGTTCATTTGCGGCCGATTCGCCGTCGGCCCCGACCTGCGCTATACTAGCCCGCGCACCTTTCCTTGAGGAACCCGTAACCATGACACACACCATCCGCCGCATGCGGCTCATCCTCGCGCTCCTGGCGCTCGTCATCGCCGCGTTTCTGACGCCCGCCGCCTCAGCGCAGACGGCCACCCCGCCGCCGCCCACTCCCACTCCCGCAGCGACGCCGGACCCCACGCGCCTCCAGCGCACCGAAAACTACCTCGTCCTCGGCGCCGACGTCAGACCCGGCCCGTGGATGATGCACACCGACTCCATCATGCTCGTCGCCGTCGACCGCGAAACCGAGCAGGTCGGCGTCCTCTCCATCCCGCGCGACCTCTGGGTCGACATTCCCGGCTGGGGCATGGACCGCATCAACTCCGCCTACTTCCTCGGCGACTACAACAAGTACAAGGGCGGCTCGCCTGCGCTCGCAAAGGACACGGTCGAAAAGGCGCTCGGCGTGCCCATCGACCACGTCGTGCTCATCAAGATGGACGGCCTCGCGCAGCTCGTCGACGCGCTCGGCGGCATCACGGTCAAGCTCGACTGCCCGCTCTACGAGCAGACGCCCGACCCAAAGAACCCCAACAAGATGGTCAACTGGAGCCTGCCCGCGGGCGAAGTCACGCTGAACGGCGCGGACGCGCGCAAGTTCGCCACCTACCGCTACCTCACCTCCGACTTCGGCCGCGCCCAGCGCCAGCAGCAGCTCATCTGGGCCATCCGCGACCGCGCCGAAAGCCTCGACATTGTCGGCAAGATCCCGCAGCTCTGGACCGCGCTCTCCGCCTCGTTCAAGACCGACCTCGGCGTACTGGACGTGCTGCGCCTCGCCCGCTTCGGCCTCGCGCTCGACGGCAAGAACGTCACCGGCGCCAGCCTCGCGCCCGACGTGATCGTGCCGTACAAGACCAAGGGCGGCGCATCCGTGCTCGTCATCAAGGACAAAGCCAGCCTCAACAAACGGCTTGGCGAGATGTTCACGGCGAAGCCCCTGGCAGACCTCGGCAAGTCCAACGGCAAGTGCCCGCCCGCGCCGCCCGGCTTCAAGCCGCACCCGACGCCCACCCCGAAGCCATAACGCCCGTGCTCACCCTCGCGCCCCTCGACCCGCTGCGCATCGACGCGGCCGCCGCGCTCTTCGCCGCCGAGTACGCGCGCCTCCGCGCCGCCGTGCCTGGGCTCCCCGCGCGCTTCGCGGACCCCGCCGCGGCCGCCGGGCTTCTCGCGGGCATGGCCGGCCGCGCGCTGGTCGCGCTCGACCGGGACCGTGTCGCCGGTTACATCGCCTGGTGGCAGTCGACCAACTTCCGCCGCACCGGCCGCCGCGCCGCGTACGTCCCCGAATGGGGCCACGCCACCCGCCCCGAAGGCCGCGCCGACATCTACCGCGCGCTCTACCGCGCCGCGTCGGCGCAGTGGGCCGCGGCGGGCAACCAGGTCCATGCGATCAGCCTCCTCGCGCACGACGACGTCGCGCGCGAAGCGTGGTTCTGGAACGGGTTCGGCCTGCTCGTCGTCGACGCCGTGCGGGCCTGCCTCCCGCTATCTCCTGCCGCCCCCACGAGCCTCACCATCCGCCGCGCCACCGACGCTGACGCCCCGGCGCTCGCCGCGCTCGATGCGGAGCACGTCGCCCATTACGCCGCGCCGCCCATCTTCATGGCTCCCGCTGCGGCTGACACGCCCGACGACCTCCGCGCCTACCTCGCCGGGCCGCGCAACACCATCTGGCTGGCGCACGCGGGCGATGAACCCGCCGGCTTCATGCGCTTTCGTGGGACCGACTTCGACGCGGTCGCCATTCTCGAATCGGACGCAGCCGCATTCTGCGACGGCCTGTACGTGCGCCCTGACAACCGCGGCCGCGGCGCGGCCCGCGCCATGCTCGCCGCCGCGCTCGACCACTACGCCGCGCTCGGCCTCACCGCGCTCTACACCAACTTCGAGTCGTTCAATCCGGAGGCCGCCGCGTTCTGGACGCGTCACTTCCGCCCCGTCTGCTTCTCGCTGATGCGCACGCCCGAGGCGCCCTGAGCGAAAGCCGCGCGCAACTAGCGCATCGTCCAATTGCTCAATTCAGCGCGAGTGCTAAAATACGAGAATCTTTTTACCCGCGTGAGACGTTAGAGTAGGCGAAGGACGGACTCGACGGTGGATTTGACTCGCACGCTGCTGGAATGGCTGATCGCCAATGGACCCACGGCCCTTGCGCTGGTGGCCTTCATCTGCGCGCTCGGCGTGCCCCTCCCCATCCCCGTCCTCGCCATCGGCGCCGGCGCGCTGATCCGCCAGGGCCACATCAACCCGATCGTCGCAGTCGCGCTGACGCTCGCCGGCGCGCTGCTGGCCGAGTTGATCTACTACACCGTGGGCCGCGAGCTGGGCCCGCTCGCGCGCCACCGCATGGGCCGCCGCTTCGCTGCGGTCTACGACGAGGCCGAGCGCCGCTTCAATCAGCACCCCGGCCTGACCGTCTATCTCACGCGCTGGCTGGCCGCGCCAATCGGCATCCCGGTCAACCTCATCGCCGGATCGACCGCCTACCCGATGCGCAGGTTCATCCCCGCTGCGCTGCTCGGCAACGCGATGTGGCTGCTCGCCTATGCGTCCATCGGCTACGCGCTCGGCAACGAGTGGCAGAGCGTCAGCCCCGTCATCGACCGCTACAAGCTGTGGTTCGGCGGCGCCGCGGTCCTCATCGGCGTTGGCATCGTCGCCTACCGCAATCGCCTGGCGCTCCTGCGCGCGGGCCGCGCAGCGCTTGCCGCCATCACGCCTCGCCGCCCTGCGGTCAAGCCCGTCGAAGTGACCGACAAGCCCGAAACGCCCCGTTAAGCGCGCGGCCTCCCCATTACAAAACCGTCATCCAGCCGCAGCCGCGCGTTTCACGTTCCGTTCATCCGCCCGCGCGATACTCGCCCTCAGATCGGGTCGCTCGGCGCCAATGTTGCCCTCGAGGCAATGCGGACACCTTCCTCGACCTGGTGCGCGTAACTGCAAGGCGTAACGCTAAATTGGACTCTCACCCCGTACTCTGCCGACGTCCTGGCTGGTCAGCCAGGACGCCCGATCGACCAGCGGCCAGGCTTTCCTACCCACCGGAGCCTGGCCGCTGGCATTTACGCCCGCAGGTTCACGCCGGCCCGCCCAACTTCCGGTCGCGCCACTCGGCCAGCAGCTTCTCCGCCGCGAGCAGATCGCTGTGTCTCATCCCCGGTTGAGCGGCCGCGTCCTTCGGGGGCGCTTTCCCCGTGCCGCTCTGCGCGTCCATGCACTCGATCAGCAGCTTCGCGCACCCCAGGTCGCCGTCGCGCAGCGCCCGCGTCCACAGCACGCGCGCCAGCGCCTCGCGCCGCGTCATCAACACCCCGCCCTCCCCTTCCGGCGGATAGAGTATCTTCTCCTCCCCCACCTTCTGGATCATCCGCAGCAGCGTGCGCGCCGCGCGCGGCGCCCGCTGCCCCACCCGTTCGCTCAGCCCCTTCGCCCACGTCGTCCGCCCCTTCATGCCCCCTCCCAAAAATGAAACCGCCCGGCAACTGCCGGACGGCTCATTCCAATATAGCACGGGCGTCAAGTCAGCCCGCGGGCAAGTCCCCTCCCGGTCCGCGCAGCTGCGCGAACAGATCCCGGTCGGTCCGCTGCTCCCGCTCCTCCTCCGGCCGCGCGGTCCGGTCCGACGTCAGCAGCACGCGCACCCTTCCCGTCTCCCAGTCCCACGACAGCGTCGTTCCCACGATGACTTCCCGTCGCGAGGGCAGCTTCGGCAGCGGCGGATTATCCTCCCACTCCGTCCACCACACCTTCAGCAGACCCTCGCGCACCGTCACCTCCCACACGATCCCGTCTGGCGAGCGATGATAGTACGCCTTCGACACCACCAGCCGCGGCTCCACCGTGAAAGGGGCGCCCGGCGGGATGCCCAACGCGCTGCGCCCTGGCTCGCTCGCGCAGAACGCGGCGGCCACCGCGTCGTCCGCAACAAGCGCGGCGCGGTCCACCGTCGCCAGCGCGCGTGTCGCTGCGGTCAGGTCGCCATCCGGCAGCAGCGCGCCGCGCGCCTCCACGATCTCCCGCCGCGCGAACTCGTCCATGATCCACTCGCGCTCCTGCGGATCGTCGGGGTGCGACGCCGCGTCCGCGGCCAGCAGTGCGCGGCCGTAATCCGCAAACGACACCTCGCCCGGCGGCAGGTAATCCAGGCCCCGCAGCGCCATCCGCTTCAGGTGCTCGGCCGCGGTCCACAGCGCATAGCCTGACGCGGAGTAGAACGTCGTGTTCTTCGCGGCTGCGCGCGACAGCATCCGCGCCGCGTGCATGCGCGTCAGCACCGAGTACAGCGCGCCGCTCAGCACCTCGCCCAGCCGGTACGGGTCCGCGCGCGGCGCATTGCTCATCCGCAGGTCGTTCTTCAGGTCGCGCAGCGCGCCCGTCCCGCGCGCCATCCCGAACTCCTCCCCCACCGCGCTGAACTGCGACGAATGCTCGATCGAGCCGCCGTTCCGCCGCAGCACTTCGCTCCGCAGTTTGTTGCTTCGGATGGAGATCAGCAGCGCGGTCAGGTCCGCGATCGCCTCGTGCAGGGCAAGCGACTGCGGCGTCACCGCGCGCCACAGGTGCGGCGCGATCCCGTCGAGGATCGCGTGCGCGGCCTCGTGCGCCACAATGTCGCGCGCCAGGCTCGTATAGACGATCTCGCGCGGGTCGAGCCGGCTGTGGAAATAATAGAACTCGAGCCGCCTGCGCTCCCGCGTGTACACCGCATTCTCGCCCCACCCCGCCCGCGGCAGCACGACCAACTGCTCGCCGGGAAACGCCCACCGCACGGGCCGTCCCAGCGTGTCCCGCTCCTCGTACAGCTTCACGGTCTTCATCACCGTCGCAAACGCGCTAACCTGGTTGAACGCGCGCGACGACACGTCGGGCGGGTCCGGGATGTCATACCGCCCCAGCACCCGGTGCCGCGGCGGCGGGATGAACCGCGCGGGCGGATACAGCGCGCCCGTCATCACGTCCAGGTCCACCACCGCGACCCGGTCCGTCGCCGGACCGTCCCCGAACCACGCCTCCTCCAGGTCGACCCCCTCCACCGCCTCCTTCCGCCCCAGCGGCGCAAATCGGGCGTCGTCCACCATCATCGGTATGCGGATTTTGACCATACTTTCTCCGAGCGTGTGCGGAACTGGACGCAGATGACGCAGATGAGATGGATTTAATTGGGTCAAAAACCAGGCTTCTCAAAAATCATGCTGATCCACCCCATCTGCGTCATCTGCGTCCAATTCCAAATGCAACGTTTCGCGTCCCGCGCGTCGTTTAATCAACGACTGGCAAGAGAAAAATGTAACGGCGCAAGCGTATCGGTTGCGGGAGTGAGGAAACGGGAATGAAGGGGATCAAGCGCACAAAACTGCTCGCGGGGATCAGCGTCTTCTGGCTGGCGCTGGCCCTGCTGCTCGATGGATTGAACAGCCTGGTGCTGCCGGTGCAGCTATTTCGTCTCGGGGCCGACGACGCCGGCCCAACCACGCTCGGCCTGCTGACCTTCGCGGGCATCCTGGCCGCGGTCGTCATCCAGCCGTTCGCCGGCGAGATCAGCGACCGCCTGCGCGCTACGTGGGGGCGAACCGGGATCATCGCCGCGAGCCTCTTCGCCATTCTGGCGGGGCTCTTCGCGCTGGGCGCCGCGCCCAACCTGCTTGCGCTCTTCGTCGCGTATCTCGCGATTCAGATCGCCGCGGCCTTCGCGCGCGCGGCGCAGGGCGCATTCATCGGCGACTTGCTCCCCTATGACAAGACCAACGACGCCGCGCGCTGGCGGCAGACCATGCAGGTCGTCGGCTCCAGCCTTGGCTTTCTGCTGCTCGGCAACCTGCTCGCGGCCGCCTCGATCGGCCCCGCGCTGATGGTCGTCGGCGCGACGCTCACCGTGGCGTTCCTTGCGACCGTCGTCCTCATTGGCGAGCGCCCGCGGCCCCACGGCTACCGGCACAGCAGCCCGACCTGGGACGACCTCTACCGCTTCGACTTTCGCGGCCATCGCCGCTATGCGTGGCTGATCGTCTCGCGTTCGCTCTTCCTGCTTGGCGCGTTCGGGGTCGCCCGCTTCCTCATCTTCTTCCTCGGCGGCCGCTTCGGGCTTGACACCGTCGCCGCGGCCGGTCAGGCTGGGCTGCTGCTCGGCGGGCTGGCGCTTGTCACCGCGCTGATCGCTCCGCTCGCGGCGCAGTTCGCCGAGCGCTGGGGCCACGGCTTCACTATGGCCGGCGGCGCGCTGATCGCGGTTGGCGGGCTGGTCGCGCTCGCTTTGGCCAGCGCGGTCGGCCACGTCCTGCTCGGCGCGCTGCTCATCGGCTTCGGCGGCGGCGCATTTCTCAGCGCCAACACGGTCCTGGCCGACGAGCTCATCCCCGCGGTGCACGCGTCCAAGTTCCACGGCATCGCGCACCTCGGCGGCCTGCTTGCGGCCGCGTTCGCCGGACTCTTTGGCCCGCTTGCCGACTGGATGGGCCACCTTGCAGCGGGGAACGGCTACACCGTCATTTTCGGCGCGGCGCTGATCGCATTCGCGCTCGCGGCCCTGGCCGCGCGCCCCGGTCTCGCGGTCGCGCCCCGCCTGGGTGAGCCCGCAGCGGAGAGCGTCAGGGACTAGACCGGGTAGAGCGGTCTGGACCAATGGGACACAGATACCGGCTTACGCCAACGCAGATGCGGTGGATTCACATGATTCCATCCAGGTGTGGATCATGTCGATCTTTCCCAATCTGCGTCCCATTTAGTCACATCGCGCCCATCTCCCCGACCAGCGCAAACGCGCCCCAGAAATAGGGGTGCCGTCGCCGCGGGTCTCCGATAAACGCAACCTGCGCCGCGCGCAGCGCCTCCCCCTTCGTCGCCCCGTCCACCAGCGCGGCGTAAAACTCTGCCATGAACGCCTCGGTCGACTCGTCCTCCACTGCCCAAAGCGACAGCAGCAAGGACGACGCGCCCGCAGCGAAAAACGCCCGCGCCAGCCCCAGCAGTTCCTCCCCGCCGCCGATCACGTTCCGCCCCGTATGGCACCCGCTCAAGGTCACGAGCGACGCCTGCAACTCCAGCCCGAAGATGTCCAGCGTCGTCAGCCACCCGTCCGCCAGCGCCAGGCCGGAGAACAACGGGTTATCCTGCCGGAACTCCGCATGCGTCGCCAGGTGCACGAGCGGCGCTGCGCCGCCGCGCGCGCGCAACGCCTCGGCCGTGGCGTCCTCCTCGACGAATGCCTCCGCGCCCAGCAGCCGCGCCACGCGCTGCGCCTCGCTCACCGCATGCGGCAGCCCCCCCTCCGACCGCCCCAGCACGAATGGGCTGCCGCCCTGCGCCGCGCGGCGCCGCATCCGGCCCAGCAGGTCCGCGCTCGGTAGATAGCCCACATGATAACGCTCCGCCAGGTAGCCTTCGCCGTCGTGCAGCGCATGGAACGGAAGGTAGTGCAGCGCTCCGCTCGGGACCACGATCAGCTCGCGCGCCCCGTCCAGCGGCCGGCCGGGCAGTTCCGCCAGCGGCGCAAACAGCCCGCGGTACAGCGCGCGGCACAGGTTCAGCGCTGCGCCCTCCAGCCGCCGCGGCGCGGTCCCCGGCTGCGCGGCCACCGCGCGCAGGTTGAGTTGCAGCAGTTGCAGCATCCACTCGATCTCGCTCAGCGGCGCGGGCAGGGTCACCGCGCGCACCTCGTCCCGCGTCACCACAAACGCCACCAACTGCCCGCGCACCCGGAAGTACTCGATCAGCGCGGCGCCCTCCGGCAGCGCAGGCGGCTCGAACGCATCCGGCCGCTCCCAGAACCCCGCGTCGTGGATATAGTCCGCATTCCGCACGAGCAGCTCGCGCCACAGCGCCGTAATTCGCTTCTCGACCGCCAACACCTGCGCCTGCACCTCGCGCTGATCCCCCGCGGGCGAGGTCCACCCGCGCACCACGACCTCGCGGTGCCCGATCCACTTCCGGTACAGCGCGTCGCGCTCCACCCGCAGCGCCATCAGCTCGGCGACCAGCGGCGCATCCTCCGGCGCGCGCTCGTGGATGCCGATCCGCAGCCGGAAGTCGAGCATCTCCACCAACGCGCGCGACCGCGCGCGCTCCGCAATCCCGAGCGCGTGTCGCGGCCGCCCGAGTTCCAACGCCAGGTGCGCCGCGTCCTCATAAACCTCGCTCTTGTCTTCGAGGAACTCCGCCCGGTGCTCGATCATCAGTTGGCGCCGCAGCCGGCCCAACTGATCCATCGCCTGCTCCGCGTGCGCCAGCGCGGCCTCCTGGTCGCCCCGCCGCTCGGCCAGCCGGGCGAGCAGGTGCTCCGCCGGGTAGAGCAGCGAGGGCAGGTCGGCGTCCTCCCCCTGCCGAGTCGCGCTCAGCGTCAGCCCCTCCGCCTCATCGTCGCGGCCCAGCGCCATCGCCGCGCGCGCAGCCGCCAGGTTCGCCTGCGCCTGCTCGACCGGCAGCCCGCCGCTCCAGAACGCGCCGCTGCACGAAAGCGCCAGGTCCAGGCTCTCTTCGTGCCGCCCCAGCCGCGCCAGCACAGCCGCGCCCTCCAGGTCGGTCAGCGCGGCCCACAGCGCGTTCGCCTCCGCCACGAAGTGCCCGCGCGCCTCGGCCAGCGCAGCCAGCGCCTCGTCGTGTCGGCCCAGCCCCGCATAGGCCGTCGCCTCGTTGAGCCGCGCCTGCGCGACGTAGAACTTCTCACCGCACGCCGCAAACAGGTCAACTGCCTCGCGCGACAGATCGAGCACCTCTCCGAAACGGTGCAACTGCAGCAAACACTGCCCGGTATAGATGCTGACGAGAATGGCGTCGCGCTCCCGGCCGTCCCTGAGGAACACGGCCTGCGCCTGGTTCAACAGGCTCAGCGCATCGTTGTGGCGCCCCATCATGTAGTAGCAGATGGCGAGATTCTGCTCGCAGCGCGCCACTTCCGCGGGTTGTTTCGTCTCGGTGAGGATGTCGATCGCGCGTCCGGCCGTCGCAATTGCCTCGTCGAAACGGCCCAGGTCGCGCAGCACTGCGGAGCGGTTGTGCTCCAGCCGGCCCAGCGCGGCGCGCGCGGCCGGGTCGCCCGGCAGCTTCGCGTAGGTCTCCGCGGCCCGGTCCCACATCGCCAGCGCCTGCGTCTCTTCCCCCCGGCGGAAGTGCAGGTTGCCGAGGTTCGCGGTCAGCTTGCCCAACTTGAGCCACTCGCCGTGCGCGGCCAGCACCGGCGCGGCCCACCGCCCCGCGGCGAACGCTTCCTCGTGCCGCCCCAGGTTCGTCAGGGCCAGGATCTTGGCGATCTGCGCGTTGGCTTCGTCCACCGGCCGCCGCAGCTTGCGGTAAATCGCGGCCGCCTCGTCGTAAAGGGGAATGGCTTCCGCGTCCCGCCCCACCCCGCCGAGCGAGTACGCGTTCGCCACGGTGATCAGGCCGAGCGCCCGGTGTTCCGGCTTGCGTGTGCGCTCCGCGGCGTAGAGGATCAGCTCGCCCAGGGCCAGCGAACGCGGCCGGTCCGACCGCAGCAGGGGCGCGGCCGCGGCCTTAAGCTCCGCGAGCAGGGCCTCGTCGACCTCCCGCAGATGGTGGTCGACGATTTGCCGCTGCGATGCCTCGTCCGTGGCGGAGAGCAGTTCGGTGACGAGATCGGCCATAGGACATCCTGGTACAACACTCGCGCCCGATCATACAACAGCTATACGAATTGAACGAATACCGATTGCGCCGTATAATAACGGGGTTCGACATATGCTTAGCAAGCTGTGGCTCTACACCAACTACGACTGCAACCTTCGCTGCTCCTACTGCGTCGCGGAGTCACACCCGCGCGCCCCGCGCCGCGCCCTCCCGCTTGACATGGCCTGCCGCGCGGTCGACGAAGCCCTGCCCGTCGGGATCAACCACTTCTACTTCACGGGCGGCGAGCCGTTCCTGCTCGAAGACATCTTCGCCATGCTCGCCTATGCCTCTGCCCGCGCCGAGACCACTGTCCTGACAAACGCCATCCTCCTGCGCGGGATTCGGCTTGAACGGCTGATTGCCGTCAACAACCCCAACCTCATCGTCCAGGTCTCGCTCGACGGCGCCGCGCCCGAGTATCACGACCCCTACCGCGGCGCAGGCACCTGGCAGAAGACGGTCGACGGCGTCCGCCTGCTGCTTGACGCGGGCCTCCACGTCCGCCTCGCCACCACCGAGACGCCCGCTAACGCGGCCCACCTCCCCGCGCTGGCCCGGTTCCGCCGGAGCCTCGGCATCGCGGACGACGACCACATCGTCCGCCCGCTCGCGCGCCGCGGCTTCGCCACTGAAGGCATCGAGGTCGAGCCCGCCACGCTCGTCCCCGAG
>JALOOB010000375.1 GCA_025454635.1 Anaerolineae bacterium | reverse complement strand
GTCGATAACCGCCACCCGGCGCCCGTTCGGCGCGGTGGCAAACTGAACGGACGACAGAGTGGCCGCCACACGTGTCTCGTTCGTCATGTCAAGCTCCTAGTTCCGCCACTCGCCCGTAATTGCGGCGTCGAGGCACTGTTCGACGTCGCCAAACCGCATCTTCACCCCGCTGTGCATCGGCGCGTAACAGGCCATCTTGCCCGCGTTCGTCGCCATCGTCTTCGCATCGGCGCAACGACCGCGCACGTGTCCGCGACCACCTCGCCGCCCGCGGCCTCGATGATCTGCGTGTACCCCAACTCCGCGGCCCGCTGCCGCGTGATTTCGCCCGTCGTCACCCACAGCCGCGTCGCCAGCCGCTTGCCCGCCAGGTGCTCCGCCACCTGCTGGATCTCGCTCAGGCTCGCGTGCGGGCAGCCAATCGTCACCAGGTCGATCTTGCGCAGGTCGGGGTCCGCGTCCATCACCCGGTACGCGTCCTCCAGGCTCGCCACCACAAGCGGCCGCGCGTCCGCCAGGAGCAGTTCGCGGCCCGCATCGCGCGCCTCGGGTGTGTAACCTTCGATATGATAGACCGTCACCGCGCCATACGCGGCCAGCCCCGCGCCAAGCGTTTTCAGGCGATCACCCGCCGGCCCCCCCAGCGTCAGGTCGCCGGGCAGCGGAGGCAGCGACTCGCCCAGGTTGCTGAACCACGGCACGCCGTTCCCCACGGCCTTCCCGACCGTGTAGCTGAGCGCGCCGAAATCGGCCACGGACTTGAGCGGCGCCCGCACGTCGACAATCCAGTTGGCGCGCCGGTTCTCATCAAGGTGATAACCGTACCGCGCCGTTCGGCCGACGACGGCCGCGGCAATCGCGCTCGGCCCGCCCTCGCGGTTGCTGCGCGCGCCGATCACCGAGTTGGCGAACGCGACCGCGCTCGACTCGGCCCACGCCAGCGCATCCCCGCGCCGCGGCTTGTAGTCGGGGAAGAGGTACGGCGTGCAGCTCATCGTCGGCGTCACGCCCATCGCGCCGAACGCATCGATCACGCTCAACTGCGGTGTCGCAAAGCTCGGCTGGATGCCCCACCCCTGCCACTTGCCACGCTCCATCCCCATCGGGTTGAGCGTCGTGGGGATGCGCACGCGCGCCCCTTCGGCCGCCCACCGCGCCAGGAACTCCACGCCCGCGTCGCCGAGGTTCTTGTACGACACGCCCGCAATCTGCGCGTGCTTGACGGGGATCAGGTCCGCCGCGCCGTAGATGCGCGCCAGCGCGACGACGATTTCCATCGCGCGCTGCACGCCCGGCCCTTCCGCGCCGGCCAGCATTGCTTCTTCTTCGGGTGTGAGGAACAGCTCTTTCATATCTTCCATTCTAACGCGTCGGCCCCGATTGTAAAGGAAGCCAGATATCAAGCCGCGAATTGGAAGCAAAAACACTATACAAAGAATAAACAGAGTCTATACTTCGATACAAGTTTGTCAAATGTATCGGGTCGGGCAAACGAACTGAGAGAAGGAGAGATTGATCAGATGAAAGGCAAGTCGTTTTATTTCTTGATGGCATTCGCCACCGTCGTGGCGCTGCTCGCCACTACCGCCGTCACCTTTGCGGCCGGCTCCCGTGTGCGTGTCGTTCATGCGTCGCCGGATGCGCCGGCTGTTGACGTGCTCGTCAATGGCAGCCCTGCTTTCACCAACCTGGCCTTCAAGGCTGTGGCCGACTATGCGGCGCTTGACGCCGGTTCTTACAGCGTGGCGGTCGTTCCCACCGGCGCAACTGAGCCGCAGGTGATCTCGGCCACCCTCTCGCTCGATCCTGACAAAGATTACACCGTCGTGGCCGTCGGCAAGCTGGCCGACATCGAACCGCTCGTGCTCGTCGACAACAACGCGGCCCCGGCTGCGGGCAAGGCGCACGTCCGCTTCGTCCATGCCTCGCCCGATGCCCCTGCGGTGGACATCGCGGTGAAGGGTGGCCCGGTGATCTTCTCGAACGTGGCCTTCAAGGGCGTCGGTGACTACACGCCGGTCGACGCCGGCTCCTATGATCTCGAAGTTCGCCTCGCTGGCACCGATACGGTGGCGCTCGATCTGCCCGGCATCGCCCTGGCTGACGGCACGGTCTACACCGTCTTTGCGATGGGCCTCGCCGGCGGCGAGCCTGCGCTGACCGCCGTCCTCTCTGAGGATGCGAAGCCGGCTGCGGCTTCGGCGGCTGCCTCCAGTGGCGGCGCAGCTCCGGCAGCCCTGCCAACGACCGGTGGCGAGACTAACATCCTGCTGGTCATGCTGGCGACCGGTGCGGCCCTCCTGGTGATCGGCGGCGCGCAGCGCCTTGCAACCCAGAAGCGGTAAATCCGTAGAATCAAATGAAACGGGCGCCCCGGTGGTCGCCGGGGCGCCTTCAGTGAGCAATCTAGGTTCCTCCTCCTTGTGGTGTGGTGCAGGCAAGAGGGTCGTCTGGGCAACGACCCTCTTGTCGTTTAATGGCCGTCGCAAGGCGCTGCCGCCCGGAGCGCATTTCGCAGGTAGTTTGACAGCGCATCCTCGCAGGCGCTATAATCATCCCGTTCGTTATGTTACTTATGCCCTCAGTGAGGTACGGATGGCTCGCAAAAAGGCGCCGAAGCGCGACTGGCGCATGACATTGTTCCTCGTGATCTCGTTGATCATCGTGCTGTCGATGGTTCTGGGTAGTGTGATCCTGCCTGCCGCCACCGGCCAATAGCGCATGGCGCGCAGCGCGCAGTCAGACGGAACGGCCGCCTCCTCGCGCAGCGGAGTGTTGCTCGCAGTGGCGGCCGTCATCATGTTCAGCACCAGCCCCGTCTTCGTTCTGCTGGCCCAGCCGCTCAGCCCATACGAAATCACGGTCGGCCGCCTTGCCGTCGGCGCGCTCCTCGTAATCGCGCTCGGACGCCTTAACAAGCAACCGCTCCTGCCCGCGCGGGCGCACCTGCCCGTCTTTGCGCTCTTCGGGCTGATCACTGCGGTCCACTTCCTCAGCTACATTGCGTCGCTGAACTTCACGACCATCGCGCACTCGCTGGCGATCGTATACACCGCGCCGATCTTTGTCACGCTCTTCTCGGCCTGGCTGCTGCGCGAGCCGATCCCGCGCCGCAAGTGGCTCGGCGTGCTGGTCACCGTCTTCGGCATCGCGATTCTGGCAGGCTTCGAGGCGAGGTGGAGCCGGGGCATGCTCATTGGGGACCTGCTCGCGCTGGTCAGCGCGATCACGTTTGGCCTGTATTCCGTGGCCGGTCGCTCGCAGCGCGAGCGCTACGGCCTGTTCACCTACACGGGCACCGTGTATGGCATGGGCGCGCTGTGGGCCCTTCCAGCGGCCATTATTGCGTTCACGCCCGTGGGCCTTAACCCAAGGTCGCTGACCGCGCTCTTCCTGGCCGGCCTGATTCCGCTCGGCTTCGGGCACACGCTCTATAACGCTGCGGTCCGCCGCACGCACGCGACCATTCCGAACCTGATCGCCACGCAGGAGGTCACCGGAGGCATCCTGCTCGGCGCGCTCATCCTGAACCAGATCCCCCAGCCCAACGAGCTCGCCGGCGCGCTCGTGTCGCTGATCGGGATCGCGCTTGTGTTGATCTAGAGGACCTGTTACGTGCCGAAACCAGTCGACTGCCCCTACTTCTTCGGGGATTACCACCGCGGCCGGGATATCGAAAAGTGCCGGCTGATCGAACGCAACCGCGAGAACACGCGGCCCTGGCGCCGCGCGCTCTGCGACACCTGCCCGGTGCCGGGCATCTTGCGAAACACCACCTGCAAGCACCTCGC
>JALOOB010000374.1 GCA_025454635.1 Anaerolineae bacterium | reverse complement strand
AAAAGCCCGGCGAGAAGCTCGCGACGGCGAAGATAAATGCCCCTCGGCGTGATTTCGGACGATGCGATACCGGGTGGACGGCGGATGAGCACAGTGTCTCTCCCGTTGCTGGGTTTGCCTCTATATACGTATCCCGGCCCGAACTCGTTTCACGCCTTTCGCACAATTAAGCGATCGCCCCCAGCGGATGACTGCCGAACCTGCAGCCGGGCTGCCGGCTGTCGCCCCGCGATAAAGACACGTTTTGGGCAAAATCGTGGGCGGCATCCGCCCATAGGCCACTGAAATCGATGCCTGCCACGCGGTCAACCCGGGCGGGTCTGTCCCACGCCGCGCACGATATACTTGAAGCTCGTCAATTGTTCGACGCCCACAGGACCTCGAGCGTGCATTTTGCCGGTTGCGATGCCGATCTCCGCGCCGAATCCGAACTCGCCGCCGTCGGCGAATTGCGTGGATGCATTGTGCAGCACGATGGCGCTGTCCACCCGCTTTAGAAAACGTTCCGCCGCCTTCTCATCACTTGTCACGATCGCATCGGTGTGCTGCGAACCGAAGCGCGCAATATGATCGATGGCACCGTCGACCCCGCCCACCGACTTGACGGCGATGATGCTGTCCAGAAACTCCTTGCCATAGTCATTGGGTGCGGCAGGCTTGACGCGTTCATCCACCGCTTGGGCCGCCGCATCGCCCCGAACTTCGCATCCGGCATCGAGCAGCGCTTTGACGAGTGCGTGCATCACATCATCTGAAGCCGCCTTGTCGACGAGCAGGCATTCGGTGGCACCGCAGATTCCCGTCCGGCGCATCTTCGCATTGACGACGATACGCTGTGCCATCTCAAGGTCTGCGGCCTTATCGACGTAGGTGTGGCAGATGCCTTCCAGGTGGGCGAAGACGGGCACGCGCGCTTCACTCTGGACACGCTCGACGAGCGAACGGCCACCTCGCGGCACGATGACGTCGACCGCGCCCTCGAGCCCGGCGAGCAGGTGCCCTACAGCCCTCCGATCGGTCGTGGGAACCAACTGAATAGCATTCGCCGGCAAACCGGCAGCTGTAAGGCCTGCTGCAAGCGCGGCGTGAATGGCCCGCGCTGATTGGAACGCATCGGATCCCGTCCGCAGGATCGCGGCGTTCCCCGCCTTCAGACACAGCCCGCCTGCATCCGCCGTCACGTTGGGCCGGCTTTCGTAGATAATGCCGATCACACCTATCGGCACACGCACCCGGGCGATTCTGAGACCGTTCGGACGCGTCCACTCGCTGAGGACCGCACCGACCGGATCGGGCAGATCGGCAATCTCCTCAAGTCCTCGTGCCATCGCCTCGATGCGGGTTTCATCGAGCGTCAGACGGTCTATGAAAGACGTGGCAAGTCCGTTCCGCTTCGCGGCTTCGACGTCGGCGGCGTTGGCCTTCAGGATGGCCGCCTTGTCGCTTCGCAGGTGGGCGGCCATTGCGCAAAGTGCGGCATTTTTCGCCGCGGTATCTGCAAGCGCAAGCTCCCTGGCGGCAACACGGGCCTTGCTGCCGATGACGAGCATGGCCTCGCGCAGATCTTCGGCTTGTTGTTCCGGACGTGCGGACATCACTTCCTCGATAAGGCCATATCGTTGCGGTGCACGAGTTCGTCGCCCCCATCATAGCCGATGAGAGGTTCGATGTCGGCGCTGCGCTTACCCGCAATCTTCTCGGCCTCTGCCTTGGGGTAGGCAACGAGACCGCGCCCGAGTTCCCGGCCGTCCAGCGAACGGATGATAACCGCATCCCCGCGGTCGAACGCGCCCTCGATGCGCGTCACCCCGGCAGGCAGCAGGCTCTTGCCCGATAGCAAGGCCTTCTCGGCACCTGCATCGATGTAGAGCATGCCACGCGGCTCCAGTTGCCCCGCGATCCAGCGCTTTTTTGCGGTAACGGGGTCCTGACTCGCAATGAACCACGTGACCTTGGATCCTTCGGCAATGGCACGCAGCGGGTTCATCACGTTGCCGGTGGTGATCACCATGTTCGTACCGGCGCCCAGCGCGATCTTGGCCGCTTCGATCTTCGTCTTCATGCCGCCCTTGGACAGTTCCGTGCCCGGCGCGCCGGCCATGGCCTCGATCTCGGGCGTGATCTCCGTCACAATCGGAATGTGTCGCGCGGCCGGATCCGAATGCGGCGGTGCCGTGTAGAGACCGTCGATGTCCGAAAGAAGAACGAGACAATCCGCCGAAACCATCGATGCGACGCGCGCCGAGAGACGGTCATTGTCGCCGTATTTGATTTCCGCAGTTGCCACCGTGTCATTCTCGTTCACGACCGGCACGGCCCCGAGTTCCAAAAGCGTCTCGAGCGTGTGCCGCGCATTGAGATAGCGCCGCCGCTGCTCCGTATCGCCAAGGGTCAGCAGGATCTGCGCGACCGTAATCCCATGCCGGGCCGCCAGGGCCTGATAAGCCGCGGCAAGGCTGATCTGGCCGACGGCCGCCGCCGCCTGACTCTGCTCCAGTTCCAGCGCGCCCTTCGGCAGGCCGAGCCTGAACCGGCCCAGTGCCACCGCTCCCGAGGACACGAGCACGACCTGCCGCCCAGCCTTGCGAAGCGCTGCCACGTCGTCGATCAACGACGAAAGCCATTCTTCCTTGAGGGCGCCGTTCGTTCGGTCGGCCAGAAGCGCGGAACCGATCTTGACGACGACGCGACGCGACCGTTCCCATTCAGGGCGGACGGCAACGGCATGCGCGGCGTTGGACGGCGTGCGGGGCATCGGATTTGCTCATCGGGACGAGTGGCTGGATTAGCCTTCATCCGCCCCGCGGCGCAAGCAGGATGATGGCGGCACCGGCGACACAAATAGCGGCACCGGCAAAATCGTACCTGTCCGGGCGCACTCCCTCGGCGATCGCCATCCAACACAGGGACGCCAGAATGTAGATGCCCCCGTAAGCGGCGTAGGCCCGCCCCGCTGCTTCGGTGGGAACGAGCGTCAGGAGAACGGCGAACACGGCGAGAGAGAGCAGGCCCGGTATCAGCCACAGCACGTTCGCACCCGATCTGAGCCAGGCCCAGAAGGCAAAGCACCCTCCGATCTCAGCGAGAGCAGCTCCGGCGTAGATAATGAAGGGATGCATGAATCTACTTGCCCCGGCGGGCTGGAGGCGCGGTCTTTGGTATATCTGCAGTGCCCCTTTTAACCTTTGCACGTCTCGCAAGGGCCTCCAATCCGTCGAGCATGACCTTCATTTGCGTTTCGAACACGAGGTCGGCGTCGAGCGTCCGTATGACTGGCAACAGTCCTGGCATCTCGGTCAGACCCGCCGTTGTCCTGATTTCCAAAAGGACCTCCCGTCCCGGCCGGTCCGTCAGCCCACCGGCTTCTCCGGCGCACAAACCCAGAAGGCCGGCATAAAAGCCGCACTCGGCCGCCGGAATAAGGGAGTGTGGAATACCGCACTCCGCAAGCGCGGCGAACGTTTCGTCGCAAAGACGCAGGTCTTGCGGCCCCGTCGTCCAGTACCGCATCAAAAGGAGAAACGTGCGAGGATAGGTCTGGGCGACAGCGCGATACTGGCGCGCCATCGAAAGGAGCCGGTCGCGCCAGAGCCGGGACCGCAGCGGGGCAACGATGCCCGAATGCAGGCGGTCCGCAATGGCTCGCTCCAATCCTTCGCGCGATCCGAAATGGTAGATCAGCGCCGCAGGATCACAGCCGATCACCCGGGCCGCCCCCCTCAACGAGAAGTTCTCGACGCCGGAGCGCTCCATTTCGCCAAGTGCAGCCTCAAGCAAGGCCGCACTTTCAAGGCCGCGCTCTCCTTTAGGCTGCCTCTTCTTCAACGCTGTTGAAATGGCCCTTGCCATGATCAATCCGGTTGG
>JALOOB010000095.1 GCA_025454635.1 Anaerolineae bacterium | reverse complement strand
GGCCATGGGCGACGTGCTCAAGGTCACCGAGGTGGTCGAGTTCGCGTCGGGGGTCACCCACCTGATGAAGGGCCCTGCGCTGATGAACTGCACGCCGGGCTATGACACGACGCAGGTGATGGAGCCGCTGGGCGTGTTTGCGGGCATTGCGCCGTGGAACTTCCCGGCCATGATCCCGATGGGCTGGATGGCGCCGTTGTGCATCGCGACGGGCAACACGATGGTGCTCAAGGCGGCCAGCTTCACGCCGCAGACGTCCATGCGCATCTGCGACCTGTGGGCCGAGGCCGGGCTGCCGCCGGGCGTTCTCAACCTTGTCACCTGCTCGCGCAACGAAGCGGAGATTTTCCTGCGCCATCCGGACATCAAGGGCATCTCCTTCGTTGGCTCGACGGGCGTCGGGCGGCATATCTATGCGACTGCCGCGGCCAACGGCAAACGCGTCCAGGCCCTGACCGAGGCGAAGAACCACGCGCTGGTGCTGCGGGATGCGGCGCTGGAACGCTCGGCGCGCGGCATCATCAACTCGGCGTGCGGCCGGCCTACGACAAGGCCAGCCAACTCGGTCCGCTGGTGAATGCGGATCACCGCGCTTCGGTGGTCAAGTGGATTGAGAAGGGCGTGGAGGAAGGCGCGGAGCTGGCGCTGGACGGCCGCGGCCGGACCGTGCCGGGTTATGAAGGCGGTTTCTACCTCGGGCCGACGCTGTTCGATCATGTCGAACCGGGCATGTCGATCGGGGACCGCGAGATCTTTGGCCCGGTCCTGTGCATCAAGCGGGTCAAGGATTTCGAGGAAGGGTTGGCGCTGATGAACGCCAACGAGTTCGCGAACGGCTCGGTCATCTACACGCAGAGCGGCTACTACGCGCGCGAGTTTGCGCGGCGCACGCACGGCGGTATGGTGGGCGTGAACGTGGGCATCCCGGTGCCGCTCGGCGTGTTCGGGTTTACCGGCCACAAGAATTCGTTCTTCGGCGACCTGCACGCGATGGGCACGGACGGCGTTCGCTTTTACACCCAGCCGAAGAGCATCACCGCCCACTGGTTCTCCGAGGAGGAGGCCCGCGAGGGCCGGGTGCTGAACTCGTGGGACGGCATGATATCCATGCCTTCCAACTGAGAGAAAGCGAGAGACTTCGCGGCAGGGGTCACTGCGGCGCGGAGTAGCGCTTTTCCGCAGCCACGGTGACCTCTGCCGCGCAAGGGGTCTGATATGCAGGGAAAAGGCGTCTTTCAAGGAGTGGCGGGCGCGTATCCGCGCGCGCTCTACCGGTCCATGGGCTTCCGGGACGACGACTTCGAGAAGCCGCTCATCGGCATCGTCAACTCGTGGAGCGAGGTGGACCCCGGGCATTTTCACCTGCGGGAGCTCGCCGCGTGGGTGAAGGAAGGCGTCCGCGAGGCGGGCGGGGCCGCGGCCGAGTTTAACACGGTTGCGCCGTGCGACGGCATTGCGCAGGGGGAGGGGATGCATTACGTCCTCCCGCTGCGCGACGTGATCGCCGCCTCGGTCGAGTTGATGGTGCGCGCCAACCGCTTCGACGGCCTGGTGATGCTCTGCTCGTGCGACAAGATCGTGCCCGGCATGTTGATGGCCGCGGCCCGGCTGGATCTGCCGACGATATTCGTGACCGGCGGACCGATGGCGCCAGGCGAGGTCACCGACCCGGCCACCGGCGCGCCGCGCGAGATCATCCTGAGCGACGTCAAGGAGGCGATGGGCCGCTACAAGGCCGGGCGCATCACCGAGGAGGAGTTTTACGAGATCGAGTGTCGGGCGTGCGGCGGACCGGGCGCGTGCGCGTTCATGGGCACGGCGAACACGATGAACTGCATCGTGGAAGCCCTCGGGCTGTCGCTGCCCGGCTGCGCCACCTTGCCCGCACTCGATCCGGCGCGCGCGGAGCTGTGTCGCGCGAGCGGACGGCGCATTGTGGACCTGACGCGCGCGGGCATGAACTGCCGCCAAATGCTCGGTCCTGCGAGCCTGGAGAATGCGGTGCGTGTGACCGTGGCGCTGGGCGGCTCGACTAACGCAACCTTGCACGTCCCCGCGATTGCGGCGGAGGCAGGGCAGCGGGTGACGCCGGACACCTTCGACGAATTAGGCCGGGCGACGCCGTTGATCGGCCGCTTCGCCCCGGCAGGCCGGCTGACCGTCGTCGATCTGCACCGTGCCGGGGGTATCCCGGCTGTAGTGGGCGCGCTTGCCCCGCTTCTGGCAACGGATGCGCCAACAGTGGACGGCCGTTCGATCGGGGAGATTGGCGCGGCGTCGCCGGTCCTCCGCGGCGACGTCATTCATCCTCTGTCAGCGCCCATCGCGGCGCAGGGCGGGATCGCGGTCCTGCGCGGCAACCTGGCCCCGCGCGGCGCGGTGGTCAAGCAGAGCGCGGTGGCGCCGGCCATGCTGCGCCACGTCGGCCCGGCCCGCGTCTTCGAGTCGGAGGAAGAGGTGCGGGACTCGCTCATGTCGCGCAACATCAACGCGGGCGACGTGCTGGTGATCCGCAACGAAGGACCCGCCGGCGGGCCGGGGATGCGCGAGCTCTCTATTCCGGCTGCGATGCTGGTGGGGATGGGGCTGGGCGAAAGCGTGGCGATGATCACCGATGGCCGCTACTCGGGCGCGACCCGCGGCCCCTGCATCGGTCATGTCTGTCCCGAAGCCTATCTTGGCGGGCCGATCGCGGCTGTCCGAGAGGGCGACCTGATCGAGATCGACATCCCCGGCCGCGCGCTGAACCTGCGCGTGCCCGAAGAGGAAGTCGAGCGCCGGCTGCGCGGGTGGCAGCCGCGGCCGCCCGCGGTCACCGGCGGTTTCCTCGGCTTGTACAGCCGGCTGGTGCGCCAGGCGGACGAAGGCGCGATTTTGAGCAGCTAGACCGCGCGCGGCAACGGCCGCGCGTTGACAGGTCACAGACGGATCGTTTATAATCTTCTTTTGCCAGCGCAGGCAAAGAATTACGGCGCGGGATACATCCCGCGCCTTTAATCGCGAACGGCCAGAGGGTTAGCGTCCCTTGGGGCCATCGACGAGGTTCGGAGTCCGGCTGAGGCGCCGCTAACGCAGTCGCTGCGGAGCGATGCTTGCGCGTGCCAGCCGGCCTATTTTTGTCGACTCGAACTCCCACCCGGCGGGCCGGGTGTCAGGTTCGAGAGTGCGCGCAACCATACTTAAGCGTTTCGGAGGTTCCTTTCATGTCAACGTCTCTACCACCGACCAAGCCGCCGGCGGAAGTGCACCCGATGCAGGCCCTGCTGGATCAGGGCGGCTACGACATGCCGCAGCGGGGCGACATCCGCGAGGGCACGGTCATCTCCGTCAGCCCGCAGGAGGTCGTGATCGACCTGGGCCTGAAGCGAGAAGCCATTGTTCCGGCCAACGACCTGTCGCGCCTGGACAAGGCCACCCTGGCGGAGGTTCAGGAAGGAACGACCTGGCCGGTCTACATCCTGCAGCCGTCAGACCGGGAAGGGAACCTCATCGTTTCGCTGTCGCGCGCGCTCCAGGAGAAGGATTGGCTCGTCGCGCAGGAGAAGATGGACAACAACGAGATGTTCGAGGCGCGCGTCACCGGCCACAATGCCGGCGGCCTCGAAGTCGAGTTTGGCAAGCTGCGCGGCTTCGTGCCGGCTTCCCATCTGTCCTCGCTGCCGCGCGAGATGTCCGCTGACGATCGGAAGGCCCAGCTCGCAACCTACGTCGGGAAGACGATCCCGGTCAAGGTCGTCGAGGTTGACCGCAAGCGCCGGCGGCTCATCATGTCCGAGCGCGCGGCGCGGCGCCGCTGGCAGCGCGAACACCGCAAGCAGCTCCTGGACGAGATCCAGGTGGGCGAGGTGCGGACGGGCACGGTGCGCAGCCTTTCCGAGTTCGGCGCGTTCGTCGACCTCGGCGGGGCGGACGGTCTCGTCCATATCTCCGAGCTGGCCTGGTTCCCCGTCGCGCACCCGAGCGAGGTGCTCAAGATCGGGCAGCAGGTCGACGTGAAGGTGCTGCGCATCGACAAGCAGCGCGAGCGCGTGGGCTTGAGCCTCAAGCGCGTGCAGCCCGATCCGTGGAGCCACATCGACGAACTGTACCAGGCGAACCAACTGGTCGAGGCCGTCGTCACCCGCGTGACTGATTTCGGCGCGTTCGTCCGGCTGCGCAGCGGCGTCGAGGGCCTGCTCCATGTGTCCGAGATGGCCGATATCCGGCCCGACCACCCGCAGAGCCTGGTTTCGCCGGGCGACTTGCTTCTGCTGCGCGTGCTGCGCATCGAGAAGCAGGCTGCGGCGGCTGAAGAGGCGGCGGCGGAAGCGGCGGCGGCTGAGACCGACGTCGAGGCGTTCGCCTCGGACGAGGTCGCGCAGGCCGAGATGGATCAGTTCGCGATGGTTGCGGACGATCTCGCCCTGGAAGAAGAAGCCGAGGACGCGGCTGAGGCTGAGGTCGAGGGCGCGGTTGAGGCCGTTGCCGAGCCGAAGACGTTGAGCGGCGAGGAATCCAGCCTGCCGGAGGGTGAGGTCGAGGACGCGGCTGAGGCCGTTGCCGAGCCGAAGACGCTGAGCGGCGAGGAATCGAGCCTGCCGGAAGGCGAGGCTGAGGACGCGGTTGAGGCCGTTGCCGAGCCGAAGACGCTGAGCGGCGAGGAATCGAGCCTGCCGGAAGGCGAGGCCGAAGAAGAAGCTCCGGCCGAGCCGAAGACTTTGAGCGGCGAGGAATCCGGCATGCCGGACGGCGCCGAGGGCGAGCAGTCTAACGCCTGAGGGTGGACTTCCGAGGCAGCGACTGCCGCGCGACGTAGCGTGGGGCGCTTATGACCAACGAGGACCCAATCACTGAGGCGCGCGCTCGTCTGCAGGCCGAGCGCGCCGAGGTGCTCCAGGATCTCGAACAACTCACCAGTCGCCTTGAAACGAAGGGCGACTACGAGTTGGGCGAGGGGGACCCCATGATTTACCAATGGGAGTTCAACCTGGCCCTGCGGGAGCGCGCGCAACAGAAGCTGGCCGAAATCGACGAGGCGCTGGCGCAGTTGAACATGGGCATCTACGGCCTGTGCGAACGCTGCGGCAAGCCCATCGAACCGGAGCGGCTCGCCGTCCTGAGCCATACAACCGTGTGCAGCCAGTGCGCCCAGCGCCGGCGTTGATCTAACGGATTCCATCCGCCGGATGGGGTCCGCCGGACTCCGAACCACTTAACGCCCGGCCGCGCGCCGGGCGTTTGTCTTTTGCAACCACGGGGATGCGCATGGCTATACCGAGCTCGACCGTCACCGTCATTCTCACGCACGAGCATACTGACTTTGACGCGCTCGCGAGCATGCTGGCGGCGGCGCGGCTGTATCCGCACGCGACCCCCGTGCTCCCCCGGCTGATGAACCGCAACCTCGAAGCCTTCCTCGCCGAGTACGGCGAGGTTCTCCCGTTTGTCCGGCTTGAAGATCTCCCGCGGCGCCGCATCGACAGCGTTATTCTGGTCGACACGCAGACGGTCCAGCCGATTCGCGGGATGAACCAGGCGACGCCCGTCCAGATCATCGACCATCACCGGCTGGGCCGCGAGATTTTACCCGGCTGGTCATTCTCCGGCGAGGAAGTGGGAGCAACGACAACTCTGCTCGTGGAGCGTCTTGCGGAGCAGAAAGTGGCGCTCAGCGCGGTCGAGGCCACGCTGCTGATGCTCGGCATCTACGAGGACACGGGCGCGCTCAGCTACCAGACGACAAACCCGCGCGATCTGCGAGCGGCGGCCTGGCTGCTGGAACGCGGGGTCAATCTGCTCGTCGTGGACAAGTATCTCAATCACCCGTTGACCGACGAGCAGAACGCGCTCTACCAGATGCTGGCGGACAACAGCCAGCCCTACCAGTTCAACGGGCACTCGGTCATCATCACGAGCGCGCGGGTCGAGCAGTCGGTCAGCGAGATATCGACGCTGGCGCACAAACTGCGCGATTTGTACGAGCCGGACGCGCTCTTCATGCTGGTTGAGATGGGCGATTACATCCAGATGGTCGCGCGCAGCACCAGCGAGGCCGTCGACGTGGGCAAAATTGCCGCGGCCTTCGGCGGGGGCGGACACGGTCGCGCGGCCGCCGCTCTGGTTCGCGAGGGCACGCTGGCGAGCGTGTATGAGTCGCTCGTTTACCACTTGCAGAGCGCGATCCAACCGAGCATCACCGTAGGGCAGATCATGTCGTACGGCGCGCCGCAGACGCTAGCGACCGACGACACGATCGGGGCGGCCGCGGAGCGGATGCGCCGCTACGGGTTCGAGGGCTTCCCGGTGATGGAGGACGGCCGCATCGTCGGCATGTTGACGCGGCGCGAGATCGACCGAGCGATGCACCACGGGCTCGAAAGCCACCTGGTGAGCCGGTACATGCGCGCGGGCGAGGTGTTCGTCACGCCCCAGGATTCGGTTGCGACGCTGCGCCGGGTGATGACGGAGCAGGACTGGGGCCAGGTGCCGGTGCTTGATCCTGCCACCGGCGCGCTGCTGGGCATCGTCACGCGCACGGACCTGATCAAGCAATGGGCTGCGCCGGCCGCCGAGCGCGCTGAGACGCTCGCGCGGCAGATGTCGGAGACGCTGGCGCCCGCCCAGCTTCGCCTGCTTCAGCAGGCCGGCGCGGTCGCGCACGAACTGGGCTACCCGCTCTATGTAGTCGGCGGTTTCGTGCGTGATCTCCTGCTTGGCACGCCGAACTTTGATCTGGACCTCGTCGTGGAGGGCGATGCAATCCGGCTGGCCGACCAGCTTGTCCGCCGGCAGGGCGGACGGCTGCGGAGCCATCGCCGATTCGGCACGGCCAAGTGGATCTTGCCGGAGGAGATGCGGGCTGAAGGCGAGCATCTGCCCGACGCGCTCGACTTTGTGACCGCGCGCACCGAGTTTTACGAACACCCGACTGCGCTGCCCACGGTGGAGCGCAGCAGCATCAAGCAGGACCTGCACCGCCGCGACTTCACCATTAATACGCTGGCCCTGCGGCTCACGCCGGATCGCTGGGGCGAACTGCTGGATTTCTACGGCGGCCGTGAAGATCTGGAAGGCGGCGTCATTCGCGTCCTGCACAGCCTCAGCTTTGTCGAAGACCCGACGCGCATCCTGCGCGCCGCTCGGTTCGAGCAGCGCTTCGGCTTCCGCATCGAGTCGCGGACCGAGGAGTTGATCGGCGACGCCCTGGACCTGCTGGACCGCATCAGCCCGGAGCGCGTGCGCCATGAACTGGAATTGATCCTGGCGGAAGCCGAGCCGGAGCGCGCGCTCTGCCGGCTTCAGGAGATGGGCGTCCTGGAGAAGCTGCACCCGCACTTGCGGTGCGACACCTGGTTCGTCGGCAAGGCGGCTGAATTGCGCGGAGCGGTGCGCGCGGCGCGCGCACCCGGCAATGTGGCCCCGCCGCCGATGGACATCGCGTCCGATGCCGCCCCGCGCCTCTATCTGGCTCTGCTGTTGTACAATCTGCCACAGGGAGCTACAATGGAGGTGCTGGATCGCTTGCGGTTTCGGACGGCTTATCGCGAGCTTGCGCTCGAGGTGGCGCGTCTCGCCGCCTCCGTTGGCGGCCTCAAGGACAACGCGGCGCGGCCGAGCGATGTGGTGGCGATCCTGGATGAGACCAGCGATGAGGCGCGGCTGACGCTGCGCGTCGC
Organism: Anaerolineae bacterium; assembly: GCA_025454635.1. Lineage (GTDB taxonomy): Bacteria > Chloroflexota > Anaerolineae > CG2-30-64-16 > CG2-30-64-16 > JALOOB01. The sequence continues at coordinate 7,516 of JALOOB010000095.1, read as the reverse complement.
CTGCGACGACTGGCTGGTGCGTCAGCGCCTCGACAGCTATCAGCGACGGTGGCGTTACGCGCAGCCGCTTCTGAACGGCGATGATCTCAGAAAATTGGGCATCCCGCCGGGCCGCGTTTACCGGCGCATCCTCGAAACGCTCCGCGCGGCGCGTCTCAACGGCGCCGTGAGCTCGCGCGCGGATGAAGAAGAACTGGCGCGCCGCATCGGCGCGGAACAGGACCCTGCGACCGGGGAGTAACTTCTCGGGCCTTTCGGCGCTCTCGGCGCCGGAAACTCTTCCATGTCGAGCGTCGAGTCTCCCGTACCTTCCCGACGCTTTTTCCGTTCATTAGATCGGGCACGCCCATGCAACCAGCGATAACCGACGAGCAGATCACCTCGCTCCTGCCCCAGTGTCAGCGAGGTGAGGCGGCTGCTGTCGGGGCGCTGTATGACCTGTATGCCGACCGGCTGTATCGTTACATGCTGGCCCGTGTCGGCGACCCGGAGGTGGCGGCAGACCTAACAACGGAATTATTCGTTCGCGTGATCCGGCATATGGGTTCGTTCAAGATGAACGAACGGCGGCCTGCGGCATCCTTCAGCGCATGGCTCTACCGCATCGCCGCGAACCTTATTACGGATCATCATCGGCAGGCAAAGCGGGCTGCGCAGGTCAGCCTCACGGAAGAGTTGCGGTTGACCGACGGCGAGCCAAGCCCCCAGCATCTGGCGGAACAGCGCGAGGTGTTTGCCCGGCTCCAACGGGCGATGCAGGGCCTTAGCGAAGAGCAGCGGCTCGTGATCCTTGCGAAATTCGGCGAAGACATGAGCAATGCCGAAGTTGCCGCCTGGTTGGGCAAATCAGAAGGTGCTGTGAAGTCCCTCCAGCACCGCGCATTGCAGGCCCTCGGCCGGCTCTTGGGAGCCGGCGACAGGTCTGCCGGGAAACCGGTAGGATGAACCTCACGACAATTCTGGACGATTGCCTCCAAAGGATAGCCGCCGGGGAGAGCGTGGCGCAGTGTCTGGCCCGCTATCCCGAGGCCGCGCCTGAGCTCGCGCCCATGTTGGCCGCGGCCGAGCAACTGCGCGCCTTCTCGACGGCCCGCCTGACCGAGGGACAACGTCAGCGGGCAAAGGTGGCGCTGCGCGAGGAACTCGCGGCGCAGCGGACACGCGGCTCGCGATCCGCTTTCCCGCTGGGGCTTGCCTGGCCGCAGTGGCGTCTTGCGCCCATTGCCGCGCTCCTGGCGGTCGTGTTGTTCTCTACCGTGGCCTTCTCTGGCGTCGCCGCAAGCCAACCGGGCGACCTCGCGTACCCCGTGCGGATTGCGGTCGAACGGGCTCCCGTCCTCTTGCAGGCGAGCGCGGACGGGCGGGCAACGGCGGAACTGGCGCTGGCGGACCGGCGGCTCGACGACATGAGGCGCGCGGGCGAGGCGCATCCGGTCGCGCTCGATGCGCTGCTGCGCAGCGACGCTGCGGCTGCCGCGAGGGCTGCCGCGCTCTCCGAGTCTGAACGGGCGTCGGTCGCATCGAGAGTCGCGCGGCATGCCGACGAACTGAAGATGTTGGCCGGGCAAAGCGCGGATCCAGGGATGAACTCGGCCCTGCTGCGGGCGGCGAGCGAGGCCGCTGCCATCTCCGCTCGGCTGACGGTTGTCGTGACCGCACCGAGCGGCGAGCCGACGGCGAGCGCGTCGCTCGTGGTGACAGGCACTCCGACGCCATCCAATACGCCGCTGCCGGTCGTGATACCCACGCTCTCGATGACGCCGCCGCCTGCGGAGGATTTCCCGACGCCGGTCCTGCCGACAGTCCCCCCGATCCCAACGGTCGGGACAGTAGTAGCGCCCACGCCGCAGATTACGCCTCCGCCGTCGCTCACGTGGACCCCGCCAACGGTGATCGTTCCGACGGTGAAGCTCCCGACGGTAGTCGTACCAACAGTGGCCGTACCCACGGTCAGAGTCCCGACGGTGGTCGTCCCGACGTTCACAGTGCCGACGGTGGTCGTCCCAACGTTCACGGTGCCGACCGTCGTCGTGCCAACCTTCACGGCGCCGACGATTCCCCCGTTTCCGACGGGGATCGTAACTCAAGCCGTCAATACGCCGATACCGACGTTTGTGGCGCCGACGATCGTCGTGCCGACCTTCACCGTGCCGACTGTCGTCGTCCCAACGTTCACGGTGCCGACCGTCGTAGTGCCCACGATCGGGCCGCCGCCAACCATCCGGCCGCCCGGTCTTCGGCTGACTGCGACGGTGGTCTGGTTGACGATGACGCCGCAACCGACACCTACGCCGCGGCCGGATATACGCTTGACTGTGGCGCTCACCGTGCTTGTGCCTGAGCCGACGTCGACGCCGGCGCCCGCCAACACGCCTGCCGCGCCCACCGCGGCCGCGCCGGAGCCAACGGCGGCCGGAGCAAAACCGGTTGAGCCGACACCGACCATTGCGGCCCAACTAACCGGCATGCCTGAAGCGGCGCCGACGCAACCGCCCATGCCGCGGTAAGGCCATCGTTTTGATTCTTTGTGACAAACGAATCTGAGGCGCCGGCACAGGCGGGTCGGCGGCCATATCGTCCGCAGTGAAGGGATGTGTCTGCGGATGGAGACAGCGCGCATCCTCGCAAGCCATGATACGTTAGCGAATCAGGCGGCAAACAGCAGCAGTGACACATGGAGGAACTTAAGATGAGAACCAGGAACCTCATGCGCAGCGCGGTATATGTCATCGCCGTGTTGGCGCTCGTTGCGATGGCGCTCGTTCCCGCTGCGCCGGCAGAAGCGATCGAGCTCGGCTTTGACGTGCGTTTCTCCGGCGTGATCCAGACCGTCGGCACTGATACCGAGGCATGGGTTGTCGGTGGACAAACGCTCGAGACGGACAGCTCCACTGTCGTGATGAAGTTGACCGAGCCCGTTGTGGCGGGGCTCTGGGCCGACGTCGCCGCAAAGAAGCAGCCAGACGGCGGGTTGCTCGCGCAGCAGATCACCGTCCGCAAGGAGCAGGCGCGTCTGCGCGGCGTGCTGACCAGCCGGCCGGAAGGCATTCCTGGCGAATGGGTGATCGCAGGCGTCACCGTCATGGCGACCGAGGACACCAAGACAAGCACGCGCGCGGGCGAGCTGGCAGTCGACCAATGGGTCGAGGCCGTGATGACCGAAGAGGGCGGCGTCCTGACCGCGCACCAGATTCTGGCGATCGGGGAGCAGGACCGCATTACCGTTTCTGGCGAAATCCAGGAGATTGCGGACGCCTACTGGGTCGTGAGCAGCATCAAGCTCAACATCAGGACCGAAGGTGACGAAAAGACACTGATCTCCGGCAAGCCAGTCGTCGGGCTTATCGCGCATGCGGCCGCCGAACTCCAGGAGGACAGCGCCCCGCTGCCAACCGCCGTGGAGGAAAGCTCCCTTGTGGCGACCGCGCTGCGCGTGGCATTTGTCGACCGCACGGCGCTCGATCCGGCCGTCAAGTTCGAGGGCAAGGTTACAGCGATGAGCGTGTACCGCCCGGTTCGGACGATCACCGTCGAGACGGAAGAGCAGATGAGCTACACGGTCACCATCATGCCGAATACCCGGATCCACCAGGAGAAGGGCCTGCTGATGGTCGACGCTACGGTGCACGTGGCGGGCTGGAAGCTGCCGCAGAGCGAAGCGATCATCGCGAGCGAAATCACGGTGCTCGAAAGCCCCGAGGAGGGCGGCGAGTTTGCGATGTTCCGCGGCGAAATCAAGGCGCTGCCTGCGGAAGGCAAGCTCGGCGAGTGGATGATCGGCGAGCAGAAGGTGATTATCAACGAACAGACGCAGCTGCTCGGCGCTGAACCGAAGGTGGGCGCATGGGCGGTTGGCGGCGGGATCGAGCGCGCGGACGGCAGCATTCTCGCCGGCCGGTTGACGGTGTTTGCGCCGCGCAACTTGGGTACGGTGACGCCGCCTCCGTGGACGCCGAGGCCGACTCGCACCCCCGTGCCCTGAACCGCGCTAACTGACTGATCAGAGCGGGCGCAGGACCAGGGGCAAGGTGCGGGCGCCCGCTCTGAATCCAGACCGCCGGGCCGGCGAAAGCTAGCCCGGCGGTCTTGTTTGTGCTATACTCCTCGCCGTCGTTACGGGCATCGTGGTGGCTTGTCTGAGCCGGTGGAGGTTATGCGCGTATGGGCCATCGCACCCTATCGCTCGGGCTGATATTCCGGGCGCTTTTTCTCGACAGCGAGGCGTTTGACGAGTTGCGCGACGACGACGATCCGTTCGTCGAAGGGTTGTTTCTGCTCGTCCTGCTCGGCCTGGTCACTGCCGCGTTGAATCTGATCGGCCAAACGCTCGCCTGGGGCAGCCTGCCGCAAGCCGGCGCGATCCGAGATGTGGTCTTCAACGCGTTGCAGCAGCAACCGTGGTGGTCTGCGCTCTCGGCTGACCCGCAGACGTACGCGACGTTCCAGCGCATCTGGGATTTGAGCTGGCGCTTCTTCCCGCCGCTCTTTGGCGCACCCGACCCGGCCGCGGCCGCGTTCAACCTGCTGCTCTGGCCGATCTGGCTCGTGTTGAGCTGGTTGGTCTATGCCTTGCTCGCGCACGGGTTCGCTCGTCTGCTCGGCGGGCGCGGCTGGCTGCGCGGCACGCTGGGCACGGTTGCGCTGTCTTTCACGCCGTTCCTCATTCGCGGCCTTGGCTTCCTGCCGTTCATCGTGTTCGGCGGGGTCCTCAACACCTGGCAGCTGATCCTCCGTTACAAGGCGCTGCGCTCCGCTCACGAGTTGTCGTGGGGCCGCGCGCTGGCCGCGACACTGCTTCCGTACCTGGTCTACCTGCTTTTCTGGCTGCTGATCGGCGGCCTCCTTGCGCTGGTGTTCGCGCTTGCGATCGGAGGCGCCCAATGAAGGCTTGGCTCACCGACATCTTGAATGCCCTGCGGCTGCGCGGCGCGACGCTGGCGGCCGTCTCGGAACGCCCGGACGCCTTCATGCGCGGGTTGCTTGTCGTCGTGGCGGTCGCGCTGATTGTCGGGCTGCCTGCGCTTGTCTCAGGCATCGTCGCGGGCTTTCAGCCGACGACCGTGGAGCCCGCCGAGGCGCAACTGAACCTGTCGGGCGCGTTCGACATGGTGCGACCGTGGCTGCGCTCTTCCGGCCTCCCGGACACGATGCTCGATGAAATCGTCGATCTGGCGCAGGGGAACACGATGATGGCCGGGCAGATCGCCGCGGAGGTCCAGCAACTGCCGACCGCGCTGCCGCGGCCGGTGGCGCAAGCCTTCAAGAGCATCGGCGCTTGGCTGTCGCGCCCATTCGCGGGCAGCCCATTCCCGCTGGCGATCGCGTCACTGGCGACGTGGTTGGGCTACGGTATTTTCGTGATGCTCTTCGCCAAGCTGCTCGGCGGACGCGGGACGCTGCACGGATTCTTCGGCGCGACGGGGTTCTATGCCGCGCCGCACGTCTTGGCTCTCTTTTCGCCCGTGCCGGTCCTCGGCGCGATCCTCTCGTTCGTCGGTTTTGTCTGGGGCGTAGTCATTTACGCGGTTGCCACCGCGGTCAGCCATCGCCTGTCTGCGGGGCGCGCGCTGGTGGCCGTTTTTGCGCCGCTCATCGCCATCCTCGCGTTCGTGGCGCTTTTCGTCCTCGCCGTCTCGCTTGTTGCCCTGATCGGCGGGCTGGGAGCGCAATCTTAGCTATGACGCAATTCCTCAACCTGCTGACCGGCGAAGAGGCATGGCGCGTCTTCACGAGCCACTATCGCCCCACGCCTCGCGTGGAGAAGATTCCCACCGCAGAAGCGCAAGGCCGGGTGCTGGCCCAGGGCGCGGCCGCGCCGCATGAGTTGCCTACCTTCATCCGCAGCACGGTCGACGGATATGCCGTGCTTGCGCGTGACACGCACGGCGCGTCGAGCGGCATGCCGGCCTACCTCGATGTGGTGGGTGAGGCGCCGATGGGGCAGCTCGTCGACTTCGCGCTCCAGCCGGGGCAGGCCGCGCTCGTCCACACGGGCGGGATGGTGCCGCAGGGCGCGGACGCTGTGGTCATGATCGAGCAGACGCACCGGGCGGGCGGCCCGATGTTCGGGAGCAAGGCAGTCCAGGAAGGGTTCGAGCCGTACGCGATTGAGGTGTACAAGCCGGCCGCAAGCGGAGACAGCTGCATCTTCCCTGGCGAAGACGTCAAGGCAGGTGAGGTCGTGCTGGAGGCCGGACACCGCCTGCGCCCGCAGGACATCGGCGGGCTGCTGGCGCTCGGAATCACCGAGGTGACGGTCGCGCAGCGGCCGAGCGTCGGCATCGTGAGCCAGGGCGACGAGGTCGTGCCGCCGGACATGGAGCCGGGACCGGGCCAGGTGCGCGACGTGAACAGTTACACGCTGGCGGGCCTGGTGCGCGAGGTCGGTGGGGCGCCGCTCAACTATCCGATCGCGCCGGACACCGAGGCGGGGCTGGACGCGATCGTCCAGCGGGCATTTGCCGAGGCCGATATTGTGGTGATCAGCGCCGGCAGCTCGGTGAGCTACCGCGACCTGACCGCAGGCGCGATCAACAAGCTGGGGGAGCCCGGCGTGCTCGTCCACGGCGTGGCGATCCGCCCCGGCAAGCCGACGATCCTCGCTCTTTGCGAGGGTAAGCCCGTCTTCGGCCTGCCGGGCAACCCCGTCTCGTGCATCAACATCTTCAAGTTCTTCGTCATCCCGACCATGCGCCTGATGCTGGGCGAGGCTGCCCCGCGGCAGCACGTCATCCACGCGCGTTTGGCGCGCAACATCCCCGCCGCGAGCGGTCGGGCGGATTTCGTGCGCGTGCGGCTGGAAGAGCGCGACGACGAGACGTGGGCCGTGCCGGTGTTCGGCAAGTCCAACTTGATCTTTACGCTGATCCGGTCAGAAGGGGTGGTCGAGGTTCCGCTCGACAGCAACGGCATCGCTGCGGGGAATGTAGTGCGGGTGATTCTCGATTCGTAGCCCGCTCGGCTTTCAACACAAAGACACGATGACACAATGATAGCCGTCTGTAGCGAATTGTGCCTTCGTGTCGTTGTGTCTCTGTGTTCGGTTCTATTCTAATCGCGCGTAAAAGCCGGAGTCGGCAGGGGGTCGGCTCCGGCTTTCGTTTGGCTATGAGCGCCAGATGAAAGCGACGCTCAGCCGCCCTTGCTCTTCTTATGATGCGCAATGGTGCGCTGGATCAGGTCCTCTTCCTCGTCGAATTCTTCTTCCCAGACGCGGCCCTTCTTTTGTTTGCGGTCGCGACGGCGCTCGCTGCCTTCCTTGTTGGCCTGCTGGAGCGCGGCCTCGAAGGGAGAGACGAACACCTCTTCGGGAACGACGGGGAATTCTTCTTGCTGCGGCTCGAAGTTACGCGCCGGCATCGCGGCGCCTTCGGGCGCAGGCGGGAGCAATTCCTTGATGCTGAGGTCGATGCGACCGCGGCGGCGATCCAGTCCGATCACCTGCACGTCGATCTCGTCCCCAATGTTGACGACGTCCTCGGGCTTTTCGACGAATCCCCGCCCCATCTCCTTGACA
>JALOOB010000373.1 GCA_025454635.1 Anaerolineae bacterium | reverse complement strand
CGGGCGCGGCGCAGGGGTCGTTGCGACCCGAGGACGTACTTTGCTGCCTCGATGGCCCATTCTAAGGCGAACATTGCTAACAGGGCAAGCCGCAGGAAATCAGCTGCGGCGGAGCCGTGATGCTTCTCGAAATAACGCACCTTGCTGCGATTGAACCGGATGTGCCGGGCGGCGACGACCTGGTCTGACGACTTGCCCTCATAGTGCGTGATGACCGCTTCAGGCATCCGAGTACATGAAATAGCCCTCGTCGAACGCGCCGGCCCCATCGATCACCTCGCGTCGGGTCATCAACGCCGCGCCGACCAGCCAGTCGACCTCCTGCGTTTGATCGGCAGGTCGATCATCGAGGTGGTAGCGTCGCGCCCACGGGTTCAGTCGGGCGGGCCAGTGCCACGCAAGGGGCGTGCTTTCCATCAGCGCCATTGTCAGGGTCGGAAAGCGGCGGCGGGAGGACTGGAGCGAGCCGTCGCCGTAGCGCAACTGCGGGCCGGCAACGCCTACGGCGGGATGGGCGGCGAGGTAGTCGACCATGCGCGGCAAGGCATCGGGCGCGACCAGCGTGTCCGGGTTTAGGAAGAGGATCAACTGACCGGCCGCGAGCTTGAGCCCGTCGTTGTTGCCGCCCGTGAAGCCGCGGTTGGTCTTGTTCGCCAGCAGGGCGACGTCGGGGAAACGCTCAGCCACCATGTCAGCGCTGCCGTCGGAGGAGGCATTGTCGACGACGATCACCTGCGGGCCGCGCGGCAATGCTGCCAGGCATGCGGCGAGAAGCTCGCGCACGTTCCAGCTTACGATGATGATCGACAACTGAGACAGGTGGGCCATGCGAGGAACAACGGCAACACAAATGCGCAAAGACACAATGGAAAGATGGGTCTTCGTGTCGTTGTGTCTTTGCGTTATTTATACGTGCCTTGAAACGACGAAATCGGCCAGGTCTTCCAGTGCCTGCCGGTATTCGCTCTGCGGGAACACGCTGAGGCGCGCCCGCGCGCGGGAAGCGAAGTCCTGCGCTTCCGCGGCGGCCTGCCGCATTGCGTCGGACCGGCGCACCTGGTTGATGATATCCCCGATGTCGCCCGCGCCGTTGCTGTTTTCCAGCGCGCGGATCACCGCCTGCCGGTCCGGGCTGTTCTGAAGGAAATAGAAGAAGGGCAGCGTTACGATGCCCTGGCGCAGATCTCCGCCGACCGGCTTGCCGAGCGTCGACTCCTCCCCGGTGTAATCGAGAATGTCGTCGACGATCTGGAATGCCATGCCCAGGTCCTTGCCATAGTCGTAGAGCGCCTGCACCTCGTCTTCGCTGGCGCCCGCGAGCAGCGCGCCGGACTTTGTTGCGGAGGCGAAGAGCGAGGCGGTCTTGGCGAAAATGCGCGGATAATAGGCTTCCTGCGGCTGATCCCACTGGCGGCTGGAGAAAAGCTGCCGCAGCTCGCCCTCGACGATGATGCGGAGCGTGTCCGCGAAAAGCTGGACGACGGGGACATTCTCGGTCTCGGCCGCGAATCCGGCTGCGCGCGCAAACAGATAGTCGCCGGCGAGCACCGTCGCGCCCTTGTTCCACTGCGCGTTGAGCGTGGTGATGCCGCGGCGGACGAGCGCGTTGTCGATCAGGTCGTCGTGGACAAGGGTCGCGTTGTGGAGCATCTCGACCGCGGCCGCGACCGCGACGGCTTTTTCGGAGGCCGGCTGCTCAAACAGATTGTAAGCGGCCAGGGCGAGCGCGGGGCGCAGGCGCTTGCCGCCGCTGCCGAGGAGCTGCAAAAACGCCGCGGCCAACGGCGCATACGCGCCGGAAGCGATCCCGCGCATCTTCGCCTCGACACGTTCCAGGTCGGGGCGCACCAGTTCAAGCAAAGTCACTTCTTTGATCATGCCTATTCCAACGTAAAACAGCGCTCCGCTGTTGCCGTCGTCTGCGCTGCGATTTCGTCCGCCGTCATTCCGAAGAGGTCGCCCAGCGACTCGGCCACGAGCGGCAGGTAACTCGGCTCGTTGCGCTGACCGCGGTATGGATGCGGCGCCAGGTAGGGCGCATCTGTCTCCAGGATCAGCCAATCAGCGCGCAACTGCGGGAGCAAGCCCCGCAGGCGCCGGGCATTCAGAAATGTAGCCGGCCCGCCGATGCCGAGCGCCAGGCCCAACTCATTTGCAGCAAGGGCATCGGGCAACTCGCCGCCGAATGCGTGCCATACACCCATCATACCACGGTTCGTCCCGGACGACCGTATCTCAGACACCCATTGTGATATATGATACATTAGGTCGCGCGAACAAGCGCCATCGCCGTCCTTGCTGTTGCGCGTGTGCAAAATTACGGGCAAATTGCGCTCCGCGGCCAACTCCAGCTGCGCGGTCAGCGCGTAAAGCTGCTGCCCATGTTCGACCTTTTCCCAGTAGTAGTCCAGCCCGATCTCGCCGATCGCAACGACCTTCGGGTGCTGAGCAAGATCGCGCAGCGCGGCCACCGTCTCCGGCCCGAAGCCCGCGCAGTCGTTCGGGTGGACGCCGACGGCTGCATAGACGCCTTCGTGCCGGTCGGCGAGCGCCAGAACCCGCCGACACGAGTCCAGGTCAATGGCCGGATTGATGAGGCGCGTGACTCCGGCCTCGGCCGCCCGTTGGATGACTGCCTCGCGATCCGCGTCGAACTGGCGCAGATCCAGATGGCAGTGCGTGTCGACGATCATGTCAGGCGATACCGGCGACCTTCATCCCGTCGCGCAGAAGGTCCTGCACGCGGTCCTGGCGCATCGTCTCGCAGTAGACGCGGATGAGCGGCTCAGTGCCGGAGAAGCGGACGAGCAGCCAACCGCCGTCTTCGAGATTGAACTTGTAACCGTCAGTCGTGTCCTTGCCCGTGACAGTCAGCCCGCCGAGCGTTTCGGGCATGGCTGTGTCAAGCCGTTGCCGAGCCGCCAGCTTCATGTCATTATCGCGCAATCGGGTGTCGATGCGGTCATAATAGTGCGGGCCGCCGACCATGTCGAAGAGGCGGTCGAGCAACTCGGTCGGCTTGAGGCCGGTGCGACGCATCATGTCGAGCAGGTACAGGTTCGCGAGGATGCCGTCGCGCTCGGGGACGTGCCCGCGGAACGCGTAGCCGCCGCTCTCCTCGCCGCCGATGAGGCCGTCGTACTTAATCATGGCGGGCGCGACGTACTTGAAGCCTACGCCGGTGTTAACCACCTGCACGCCGAACTTACGCCCGAGCTTGTCGAGCATCGACGTCGTGCTCAGCGTCTTGACGATGGTCCCGCGCTCGCCCCGGATGTCGAGCATGTACATGGCGAGCAGCCCGTAGACCCGCAACTGGTCGACGAACCGGCCGTTTTCGTCCCCGAGGCCGCAGCGGTCCGCATCCCCGTCCAGGATGCAAACCACGTCCGCGCCCAGTTCGCGCGCCTTCGCAAGGCCCGCGTCCACGTTCGGCGGGATCGGTTCGGGCCGTTTCATCTCAGGGAAGATCGGGTTGCGGTCGGAGTGGTGCTCGATGACCTCCGTCTTGCCGCCCGCAATGAAGCGCGAGATATAGCCCGCGCCGTTGCCCCACATGTTATCGACCAGCACCTTGAACCCGGCGTCCTTGATCGCGTCGACGTCCACAAGGGAGCGGATGCGCGCATCGTAAGCCGGGACCGGGTCGTACTTCCTGATCAGGCCGGTCTGCTCTGCGTCGTCGAAGCGCATGCGCTTGACGCCCGCAATGCTGGCCGGGATGCGCGCCTCGATGGCCTTCAAGCCATCGGGGTCGATCGCGCCGCCGTTCGGGTCGCGCACCTTGAAGCCGTTATCCGTCGGTGGGTTGTGGCTTGCG
>JALOOB010000094.1 GCA_025454635.1 Anaerolineae bacterium | reverse complement strand
AACCGGGCGGAGGACGCCATTGTCCCCCGCCCGCTGGAAGGCGAAACAGCCGCTAGAGCGGTTATGCCCCGCTTGCGTTCCTGCCGAGCAGACTCGCAAGGCCCTCGCGCTGGTCCGTGTTGATCACCGCGATAACTTCGTCGCCGGCGCGCAACTGCGTGTCGCCGCGGACGGCGAACACATCTTCCTTGCGGATGATGGCGGCGAGGGTGCAATCTTCGGGCAGCTTCAGATCGCGGACGAACGCGCCGTCGGCGACGGCGCCGGCGACGATTTTCTCCTCCACCAGCGCGACCGCGCCCTTGCGCAGCTTGAGCAGCGTCATCATGTCGCCGAGTGACATCTCTTCAGCGATCAGCTTGGCCATCAGGTCGGCCTGGTTGATGGCGACGTCGACGTGGAATTTCTCGTCGAAGAACCACGCGCTGCGGGGGTTGTTGATGCGGGCGATGGTGCGGCCGACGCCGTACCGCTCACGCGCGACGTAGCACAGGACGAGGTTGTCCGCGTCGTGGGTTGTGCAGGCGGCAAGCACCTGCGCCTCGCGGATGCCCGCATTCTCCAGAACGGTCGGGTTGGTCGGGTCGCCCTGGTAGATGACCTCGGTGGGCAGCTCGTGATGGATGCGGTCGAGCACCTCCTGCCGCTGCTCGACGAGGTGCACGCGGTGGTTCTGGTTGACGAGCAGGGAAGCGAGTTGGGCGCCGGTCCGGCCGCCGCCAGCGATAATCACGAACATGTTAGCCCTCCTCGACCTCAGCCAGCTTCTTGCGGAGGCCCTCGATGCCTTCCTGGGTGGCGCTCACGTGGATCACGTCGCCTGCTTCGAGGGGCAGGCTGGGGGAGGGCAGCATGGCGCGGCCCGCCCGGCTGATGGCAACGGGCTGGCAATGGCCGTTGTAGAGCACCTCAGTGAGGTGCTTGCCATGCCAGGCGCGGGGCACGGTGAACTCGTAGACCTCGATTTCGCCGTTGCCCGCGGAGAAGACGGTGCGCAGCGCGCCGCCGCCGAGCATTTCTTCGACGCGCTGCGCGCCCCAGACGCTCGGGCTGACCAACTGGTAGCCGAATGCCTCGTGCAGCTCGCGCTTCGACGGCTCGTAGTCGCGCACGACGATGTTCTTGATTTTCCAGACGACGCGCGCAGCATGGGCGATGACGGCGTTGACCGCGTCGTCGGGCGTGACCGCGGCGAGGGCGTCGGCGGTTTCGATGCCGGCGCGAATGAGCAGATCGCGGCTCAACACCTCGCCGGCGAGGGTGCGCCCGCGAAAGTCGGCCGGCAGATTCTTGAATGCCGCGGGGTCGCGGTCGAGCACGACGACCTTTTTGCCGCTTTTATAGAGATTGTAGGCCAGTTCCGAACCGACCCGGCCGCAGCCAACTACGATGATGTTCATATGGAGTCCTCAAACTCTCGGTAGCGCTTGTTCGCCTGGTGATAACGTTCGCTTGCTAAAGGTCCCCTGACCGAATGTATTGGGCGAGCCGCGCTCTCCCCTACGATGCCGTCATGTTCGGCGCTCTCAGGTTATTCGACTTGATAGGGCACGTCTGTGATGACGACGCCGCGGCGGTCACGGAGCGCCAGGTTGAGCCAGGTGGCGGCCTGCGTATGCAACAGGTTGGCGGCCGTCTGCTTTGGCACGAACTGGGGCACGACGACGGTGATGATGTCGTTCGGCTGCCGCTCGCGGTCGATGGTCTCGATGTATTCCAGCATGGGCTCCATGAGCAGCCGGTAGGGCGAGTCGAGGATGACGAGACGGACGCCCTCGCCCCAGATGTCCCACTTGGCGCGCACGCGCTCGGCGTCCTCGGGGTCGACCGAGACGTGGACGGCGGTGACGTCTTTGGAGAGCTCCTGCGCATAGCGGAGCGCGGCGAGCGTGCCGCGGTGAACGCCGCTGACGGGCAGGATGACGCGGTGGCGGGAGATGGGCGGGGGCTCGCCGAAGTCGTCGAGCGACAGGCTGCTCGCCAGTCCGCGGTAGTGACGATGAATCCGATTGAGGATGAACACCACGACCGGGATCAGGATCAGGATGATGTAGGCCCCGTCCCTGAACTTGGCGACGGCAAAGACGAGCGCGACGACGGCGGTGAGCACCGCGCCAAAGCCGTTGATGAACATTTTGTGACGCCAGCCCGGCTCGTAGCGCAACGTCGACCCGCGCTCCTTGACTTCCTCGTCGGGCCCGAGCTTGCCGATCTTGCGCCAGCGGATCGCCATGCCCGTTTGCGAGAGGGTGAACGACAGGAACACGCCGATCGCGTACAGCGGAATCAAGGCGGTGACGGACGCATCGAAGATGAGGATCAGGATCGAGGCGACGAGGGCCAGCGCGATGATGCCGCGCGAGAAGACGAGCCGGCTGCCGCGGTAGGCGAGCTGGCGCGGGAGGAAGCCGTCCTGCCCGAGGAGGGCCGCGAGGCGCGGGAAGTCCGCAAAGGCTGTGTTGGCGGCCATGATGAGGATGAGCGACGTCGCGATGATGACGAGTATATACCCGAGACCGCGGCCGCCGAACGCGGTGCGGCCGAGCTGCGAGATGACCGTCTCGGTTTCGGACGGCACTGCGCCGATCTGGACCGAGAGGAAGGTGATGCCCAGCAGCAGCAGGCCGAGGATGGTGGACATCCAGATGAGCGTGATGCCGGCGTTGCGGCTGCGCGGCTCCTTGAAGGCGGGGATGCCGTTGGAAATGGCTTCGACACCGGTGAGCGCGCTCGTGCCGTTGGCGAATGCGCGCAGAATCAGGAAGAGCGTGACGGCCTGCGCGCCCTCAATCATCTCTAGTTCGGGCGGATCGACGACGGTCCCGAGCGAACCCGAGAGGTAGCGGACCAGGCCGACGATAACCGTGGCGAACATGGTGAAGATGAAGAAGTAGGTCGGGATCGCGAACAGGCTGCCGGATTCCTTGACGCCCCGCAGATTGATCAGCATCACGAAGATGACCAGGACGACCGCCAGCTCGGCGCGCCACGGGAAGAGCGCAGGAATGGCGGAGGTGATTTGGGCGACGCCGGAGGAGATCGAGACGGCGACCGTCAGGATGTAGTCCATGAGAAGGGCGGAGCCGGCGACCTCCGCCGCGCGCTCACCGAGGTTGTCGCGCGAGACGATGTAGGCGCCGCCGCCGCTCGGGTATGCGTGGATGGTCTGCTCGTAGGAGATGGTGACGATGGCGAGCAGGCCGACGATGGCGACCGAGAGCGGGATGGCGAGGTGAAAGGTCTGCGTGCCGGCGAGCGCGAGGATGACGAGCATTTCCTGCGTCGCGTAGGCGGACGAGGACATGGCGTCGGACGAGAAGACGGCGAGGCCGACGATCTTGCGGATGGCCTGGTGGGGCGCGTCGGCGGTCCGCAAGGGGCGGCCGAAGAGCCACGTGCGCCACGAACGAGGCGGGACGTACTCGGTGGTGCGGTGTTGGATGCCGACGGGGTCGTCGTCGATTCTTTCCATGCTGCTTACCCGCGTGGGACGACGCGGGCGCTCCTTCTGCTTCGCTGAAAGGCCAACAAAAAAACCTACCCGCAGCGCGCGGGCAGGCTTTGCCTGGTGCCAATATCCTGCTCATTATACGCGCGCGCGGCAGGGTGTCAAACGTTGCGCCCTGGCTTCCGCAATTCCAAATGTAGACGCCATCCCTCGACTGCGCCGCGCTGCCTGCAGGAGCGAGCTCCGCTCAGGATGCTTCGCGATCTGGTTAGATTTGGAATTGCTGCTTGGAACGGTGGGTGACTTTATAAATATTATCATTTATAAATTTGACAAAGCCTGCGCATGGGGGTAGACTAAAGGCGTCGAATTGAATTAGCTAGCTCAGGAGGGTATTGGCAATGGCACATCAGTTGGCTCCGCTTCCGTATGCGAACGACGCGCTCGAACCGTACATCGATGCGCGGACGATGGAAATTCACCATGACAAGCACCACGCGGCATACCTCAACAACCTGAACAAGGCGATCGAGGGCAGTGAGTGGGAGAATCGCCCGGTCGAGGAACTGCTGGCGAACCTGGACGCGGTGCACGAGAACATCCGGACCACCGTGCGCAACAACGGCGGCGGCTTTGTCAACCACAATCTCTTCTGGCAGGTGATGGGCCCGAATGCGGGCGGCGCGCCGACGGGCGAGCTTGGCGCGGCGATCGAGCGCGCATTCGGCAGCTTCGACGCGTTCAAGGAGAAATTCAGCGCGGCGGCGACTTCCCGCTTCGGCAGCGGCTGGGCGTGGCTCGTCCAGAAGCGCGATGGCAGCCTGGACATTTACAGCACCCCGAACCAGGACAGCCCGATCATGACCGGCGACAAGCCGCTGCTCGGCCTGGACGTTTGGGAGCATGCGTATTACCTGAAGTACCAGAACCGCCGGCCCGAGTACATCGCCAACTTCTTCAACGTGATCAACTGGAACGCGGTGGCGAAGAACTTCGGTCGCTAAGGCACGTCTTAATTCAACGCAGATGACGCAGACGGGGTGGATGCTCAAGACTATCTTGAAAATCCACCTCGTCTGCGTCATCTGCGTTGAATTCCCTGTTCGGTGATAATTAATAGCAGCCTTTTAAATTATTGAACTTCGGTCATTTTTCCCGTAACTCTGCGGCGCCCTCTCTCGTCTTTTTATCCAGAATGCGCACAACGGCAAGGCGTTGTTGGAGGATCGGATGACGGAGCCAATGCGAGGGCGCCAGGAACAGGGCGGCCGGCGAGAGCAGGCCAAGCTCGAACGGCGGGAGCGGATTTACGAAGCAGCGTTGAACCTGTTCCGCACGCAGGGATATGAAGGCACGACGGTGGACCAGATCACGCGGCACGCGGGGCTGGCCAAGGGGACGTTCTTCAACTACTTCCCGACGAAAGACGCGGTGCTGCGGTATCTCGGGACGCGCGAGATCGCGCGGCTGAGCCTGTCGTCGAACGGGAACGGGCATCACCGCGGGACAGCGATCGGCAAGCTCAAGCGGCTGATGGCGGCGCTGGCGGAGAATCTCGAACAGGATCGTACGCTGGTTTCGCTCATCTTCCGCAAGGGTGTGACCGCGCCGGACCTGCTGGCGGGCGACGCGGGGGGGTTCAGCCTCCAGCCGGTTGCTTCCTTGCTGATCCGCCAGGCGCAGTATAATGGCGAGGTCAACCCGGACCTCGACCCCGACGCGCTGGCCTCGGCGCTCGATGCGTTGTATTTGCAACAGTTGGTCCGCTGGTGCGAGAGCACTCGGCCGTATCCGCTGAGCGAGCGGCTGACGGGCATCGTGGACCTGCTGCTGCTGGGCATCGGCAAGCTGGAGTAGGTGCTTGCTGCAGCAAACGCTTGCCTTTGCAAGCAGGTTGCTGGGCAACCTTGTCCGAAAGGCTCCCATTGAAGGCAACGGAATCAACTAACGCGGCGGACGCGGGCCCGGTCGGCTGGACGAGAGACCTGGCCCGCGATTTGTTTCCCGGCCCCGTGACGCCGTTTGCGTGGACGCTGCTCGCGGGACCCGCAGACGCGGCGCTGCGCGCCCTGTATGCGGAACTCGGTGCGCAGATCGACGGGGCGGCGGTGCTGTGGCGGCTGGAGCGGGGTTACGTCTACCTAAACGCGGGTGCGTTGGCCGCGGCGGACGAGAAGTTGTTCGGCGCGGCATGGCTGGGACGCGGCGCACCGCCGGCGCCCTCGGGTCTCCTTGGCAGGATGCAGGCGGGCGGCATCGTTAAGCGCGCGGAGACGCGCGCGAAGGCGGCCGCGATCGAGGCGACCGGATTGCAGACGCGGCTCGGTCGCTGGCTGGCGTGGGTGCAAGGGCTGAAGTGGACGCAGGCGGATGTGCTGCAGGTCATGGAGGAACTGGAGCCACACGCTGTCGCCGCGCTGCAGGTCTACTTCCTTACGCGCGCGGCGCATAACGCGGCAGATGCTAGGCTGCGCGGGCGACTCGCGGAATGGCTGCCCGGAGTGGCGCCTGACCTGATCGCGCGGCTTTACCTTGCGGTCGACGACCTCCCGTCGGTTCAGACGGCGTTCGACGTGGCGGCTGCCGCGCGGCTGCCGGCGGCCAATCCCGAACGGCTCGCCACGCTGGCGCGCTGCGGACATGCGGGACCGGGCGGGATTCGACCGGATGCGCGGCGCTGGGGTGAAGCCGGAGAACTGCTGGAGAGGATCGCAGCGCAACAGGACGGGGGCGCGCAACTGGGGGCTGCGCTGGCGGCTCGGCAGGAGGCGGAGCGCGGGGTGCGCGCCAGATTGAACCAGGGGCAAGCGCGGCAGTTCGACGAGTTGCTCGCGTGGGCGCGCGAGGCGATGCGCGCGGCGGACGTGGCGTGGGACGGGCTGGTGATGCTGATGGCGGCAGCGCAGCGGTGGGCCGCCGCAGGCGCGCGCGAGGCGTTTCTTGCGGGGCTGATTGCGCGGCCTGAAGACGTCCTGTTTCTCGAACTGGAAGAACTAAAGCAGGTCGCCACGGGGGAGTGGCACGCGGGGCGGAGCGCCGAGGCGCAGGCCGAGGTGGCGCGGCGGATGGCTGCGCCGGCGGTCCTCCGAGCGGACGCGTGCGCGGGGGGACCGGTCGAAGTCGCGCCGGGAGGCAGGCCGGGGCCGCGCTACGAATATGCGCCGGGCTGCGCGCCGCCGCCCGGCGCGGTGTGGGTGGCGGAGGCGCTGGACCCGGGCTGTCTGCCGCTGTGGCTGGATGCCGCGGCGCTGCTGGCGACGGGCTGTGACGCCTGGTCGCCGGGCTTGATCGCCGCACGGGGACTGGGCATCCCCGCGACCGCGGGCGCGGCGGCAGATTTTGCCGCTGACTAAACAAAGGAGTGACCCAGATGCAGAAGCGGACGCTTGGACGGAGCGGTCTTGAAGTCTCAGCCATGGGCCTGGGCTGTATGCGGATGAGCTTTGGCGATGCTCCGATTGGCGACAAGCAGGAGATGATCGCGTTCCTGCGCACGGCGGTCGAACGCGGCGTGACTTTCTTCGACACGGCGGAGGTCTACGGCCCCTTCACAAACGAAGAACTGGTTGGCGAGGCGCTCGAACCGTTCCGCGGGGAAGTCATCATTGCCACGAAGTTCGGATTCAAGCATGACGGCGACGCTGGACCGCGGCCAGGCAGCGGCCTGGACAGCCGACCGGAGCAAATCAAGCGGGTGGCGGAGGCTTCGCTCAAGCGGCTGCGGGTGGAGGCCATTGACCTGTTCTACCAGCACCGGCCGGACCCTAATGTGCCGATGGAGGATGTTGCGGGCGCGGTGAAGGATTTGATCCAGCAGGGCAAGGTGAAGCGCTTTGGCCTGTCAGAGGCAAGCGCGGACGCGATCCGTCGCGCGCACGCCGTCCAGCCGGTCACTGC
This sequence comes from Anaerolineae bacterium, assembly GCA_025454635.1. Classification (GTDB taxonomy): domain Bacteria; phylum Chloroflexota; class Anaerolineae; order CG2-30-64-16; family CG2-30-64-16; genus JALOOB01. The sequence goes on along the minus strand of JALOOB010000094.1, from coordinate 3,610 downwards.
GCTGCAGAGCGAATACTCTATCTGGTGGCGCGTGATCGAGCCGGAAATCCTGCCGACGTGCGAGGAGCTCGGGATCGGATTGGTGCCGTACAGCCCGCTCGGCCGCGGCTATTTGACCGGCAAGATCGACGAGAGCAGCACCTTCGACAGCGCGGATATCCGCAGCCACAACCCGCGCTTCACGCAGGAGGCCATCCGCGCGAACCGGGTTGTCGTGGAACTGCTGGAACGCATCGCGCGCCGCACGACGGCGGGCGAGAAGGGGGCGACCCCGGCGCAGATCGCGCTGGCCTGGCTGCTCGCTCAGAAACCGTGGATCGTGCCGATTCCCGGGTCGCGCAAGTTGGAACGGCTGGAGGAGAACCTCGGCGCGGTCGATGTTCGTCTGGACGAAGCGGATTTGAGCGACATCGATCGCGCGATGGCCGATATTACGGTTATGGGCGACCGGTATTAGGTCAGGCGAGCAGTCGCTCGACGATGAACTGGCGCGGCGGGGACGTCGACGCGGAGAGCAATCTCCGCGTTGGCGTCCCTTTTTGCTGCGGAGAGCCGGTTACTTCAACGCCTCGACCGCGCCGCGCGAGAGCGCGGCCAGCTCCTCCCACACCGCGCGCTCGTCGTCCACAAGCGCGGAGCGCGCCAGGTCCAGGAAGCGGCTGTACGCGACCTCCATGCGGTTCTGCAGGAACTCGTGGCGGAGGTCGGGGCGGTCGCGGCGCCTGGCCTCGCGGATCACGGTCGGATCGGGCTCGTTTCTGCCCGCGCCGGCGTCGAGGCGGCGCAGGTGGCGCGCGAGCAGGTAGATGACTTCCTGCTCGGCGGCGGAGAGCTGATGGTAGAGGCTGCCGTGGCGCGGCTCGCGCGGGTCCCGCTCGTACAGGCGGAGGACTTCCGCAAGGGAGACGTGGCGGTTTAGCTCGGAGTTCAGCAGGCGGACGAACTCGGCGGAGACGATGGGCTCTGCGGGGTTCTCCTGCGCAGGCTCACTCGCATCGGGGGCGGGGCCGTCTACCATGTAAGTGTCTCCTTCTTCCAGGCCGACGAACAGGTTGCTCTGGACGCCCTCGGGCAGCGGCGCGCCGGCGATGAGGATGAACTGCTCGCGCGCGGCCATTTCCTCGCGCAGGCCGTCGGGCATGACGGACGAGAACCCTTTCGGGTTGTGCTGGGAGATGTGGCAGCTCCATGCGGCCATGCGCCGGGGGACCCACGGGCCGACGTTCATCGTGACGTCGATCTCATCGTCGGGCGTGCCCATGAAGGGCAGCAGTTGGCCGTTCAGCTCGACGCGGAAGTCCTTCAGGCCGGGCGCGCGCTCGAAGATGCTCTGGGGCATGGCGCGCGTGAAGAGGCGGGGCGTCTGCCAGACGGGGCCGGCTTCGGGGTATTTCGTCTCGTCGGCGGCCGCATCCCAGGCGGCGCGCACCATCTCCCAGACGGCCAGGTGATCGGGATGGGGATAGAGACCGTTCTCCGGGTGCGTGAGAAGGATGGTGGGGCGGAGCTCGCGGATCAGCGCGACCAACTCGCCGGTAGCTTCTTCCCGCGGCAGGTCCTTGACGCCGCCGTCGGGCCAGTCGAGCCAGCGCAAATCGCGGATGCCGAGGTGATCGCACGCGCAGCGCAGCTCCTGCGTGCGCACGGCGGCGAGGGTGTCCGCGGTGGCGCAGTCGTCGCAGAAGATAGTGGCGGCCTCGCCGCGCGTCGCGCAGCAGAGGACGACGCGGACGCCCTGGTCGCTGTAATAGGAGAGGGTCGAGCCTGCGCCGACCTCGTCGTCGGGGTGCGCGAACACCGCCAGAATCGTATAGTTTTGCTCCGTCATCTTCCCCCTGATTTCCTTTACGCAAAACCGGGGCGCGGTCAACGCGACCGGCCCCGGCGATTGACTTGCCGCAATTATAGCCCTACGGCGCGACCTGGACGAATTGCCCGTCTTTCACCTGGAAGACGTAAATCTGCGCGGCGCGCAGGTCGCCGTTGTCCTGGAATTGAACGGCGCCGAGCGGTGTCTTAAGGTCGAGGCCGCGGATGGCTTCGCGGACGCGCTGGCCGTTGAGCGCGCCGGCCTTCTTCACGCCCTCGGCCAGCACCTGCATGGCGCTATACCCGTTGACGGAGTAGGTGTCGGGATTGCGGAACTCGACCGCCTGATAGGCGGACACCCACGTCTGGTCGACCGAGGTCTTGGGGCTGGGCGCAAAGCCGGTGATGAACGCGCCTTCGGCCGCGCCGTCGGCGTTGTCGATCGTTGCCGCAAGGAAGCAGCCGTCGGACGCCATGAAGGTGAGGTTGGCAAGGCCGGCGTCGCGCAGGTCGGCGCGGAGGTAGGGGCACTCGACCTCGTAGCCGGCGTAGTAAATCGCGTCGACGCCGGCCTGCTTGACCTTCGCGACCTCGTCGGGGAAGCGGTTTTGCTCCACCTTCACCTGCTGCGTCAGCGCGACTTCTGCGCCGAGCGCGCGGAGGTCGTCCGCGACGAGCTTGCCGAGGTCGATGCCGTAGGTGTCGTCGTTGTAGAGCACCGCGACCTTTTTCGCGCCGAGCTTGTTGACCAGGTATTCCGCGCCGGTCTGGGCCTGCAGGTCGTTGGCCGCGTTGACACGGAAGAAGTTGCGGTAGCCCTGTTTGGTCAGCGAGACCTCGGAAGCGGTGGGCGTGATGACGACGAGGTCGAGGTCCTTGTAGACCTCCATCGCGGCGGCGGTCTGCCCCGAGTTGGGATGGCCGATGACGCCGATCACTTTGTCGCCGCGGCCGACGGCTTCGCGAATCTGCTCGGCCACGCCCATCGCGACGTCGGAATCGGCTTCGTCGTCGACGGCGACGACCTTGACGCGATAGCCAAGCAGGCCGCCGGTGCGGTTGAGTTCCTCGGCCATGAGCCGGACGCCGCCGGCGATGGTCTGGCCGGTGTTGGCCTGAAAGCCGGAGAGGGGGCCAGCGACATAGACGGTCACGTCGCCCTTGGTGGGCGCGGTCGCTCCGCCGCCGCCACCGCAGGCAGCCAGGAGGGTCGCGACGATCAACAGGACAAGGATGAGAGATGCGGGCTTCATAAGGGCTCCTTTAACACAAAGTCACAGTGACACAAGGTGATCCTTCGTGTCTTCGTGCCTTTGTGTTATTGCCTATCTACCGGCTTGCGCGGTTGGTTTGTTGCAGCTTGCGCGCGGCCTCGGCCTGCTCGACGGATAGCTCGGTGGAGGTGGACGAGTAGACCTCGTTGAGCGAGTCGACGATGTCCTGCAGGGCAAGGACCTCGCCCTGAATGTCGTCGCGCAGGCGGTCGGCGCGGTCCGAATCCACGTCATTGGTGCCGATCAGGAGCAGTTGCGAGTAAACGGTGCCGAGCGCGGCCAGCGAGTGATCCATCTGCAAGTCGGCGCGGGCCATGCGGCCGCGCAGCTCGCCCAGCGCCTCGGCCTGCTCGCGATTGGATTCGAGCGTCTGCTCGATCTGCGCGGCCACGCGGGGATCGCGTTCGTTCGCGAGCTGCCGCTTGAGCCGCTCGACTTCTTTCGGCACGTGTTCGAGGTCGCGGCGCAGGATCGAGTCGGACTTGTACGTATCGAGCCGGCGCGCGAGGGTCGCCATGTTGGCGATC
>JALOOB010000372.1 GCA_025454635.1 Anaerolineae bacterium | reverse complement strand
CCCCGAACGGCCCGTGGAGCACGGGGAAGACCACGTCGACCGGGGGGAAGGCGGCGCCAGTCGCGCCGGGCACGAGCTCGCGGCCTCCGGTTTGGGCATCCGCAGGGGCGCCGAGCGCGCCGGTCGCGCCGGGCACGAGCTCGCGGCCACCGGTTTGGGCATCCGCAGGGGCGCCGAGCGCGCCGGTCGCGCCGGGCACGAGCTCGCGGCCGCCGTTCGGGTTCGCCACAGCCAGAGCGGACTCGTCGCTTGACGCCGGGTTGCTCAAAAGCGCGTGCGGATCGCCCTCGCCGGGTTGCTCAAAAGCGCGTGCGGATCGCCCTGGGTCAGCCAGCGGCCGGACCGGCTTACGCCGACTGGGACGACCATGTAACCCTTGTCGCGGAGGACGGCCATTACCGAGCGGGAAGAGGCGAGCGAAACATCGTGTTCGCCCGACTTGCCGCCGAAAAGGACCGCCACCCGAATGGCCGGTTCTGTCATGCTTTGATTACAAAGGCAATAACGGCGCAGCAGCCCATTCTCCGGCAAACAGTATCTCGGGAATGAGGACCAGGCCGTAGCTCTTCCAGACCCGCGCGCGGGCCAGGTTGATGAGCGCGACGACGTCGGCTGCGGACCCGTCGCCGGTATTCACGATGAAGTTGGCATGGCGGGGCGAGAACTGCGCGCCGCCGATGCGCTGCCCTTTCAAGCCCAACTCCTCGATCAGCTTGCCCGCGAAGTGTCCCGGCGGGTTGCGGAAAATGCTGCCCGCGCTGGGCTCGACTGGCTGCGTGGCCCGGCGCCGCGCGAGGTACTCATCGGCCTTTGCGGTGAGTTCAGCGACGTCGGCCGGTGGCAGGTCGAAGCCCGCCGCAAGGACGACGGGCCGCGCGTCGCGCCCCTCCAGGAGGCGCTCCTTGAGCAGGCTGCCGCGGTAGACGTAGCGCAGATCGGCCCCGCTCAATACGTCGCGGCCTTCGCCGGGCCACCACACGAGCGCCCAGGCGAGGTTCGCCGCAGTGTCGCTGCTGTGCGCGCCGGCGTTGCCGATGACCGCGCCGGCGACGGTGCCCGGCACGCTGACTGCCCACTCCAGTCCGCCGCGGCCGGCGCGAATCGTGGCTCGCGCAAGGCCGGCCAGGGGGACGCCTGACTCGGCCACCCACTGCTCTTCGCGAAGCAGCGCGTGCGGGGCGCCGGTCCATTCGGCAGCTGGCCCATGCCAGCGCGTCTGGTTTGCGACGACGAGGCCGCGGATGCCCGCATCACTCACGAGCACGTTGCTGCCACCGCCGAGGACGGTCAGGGGCAGGTCGCTCTCCGCGGCGGCTTCGGCCGCGGCTTCCAATTGCGCGACCGAAGTTGCGACGGCGAACCAGTCGGCGGGGCCGCCGATGCGGAACGTGGTGCGCTTTGCCAGCGACTCGTCGCGCGTGACCGCCAGGCCCGCGTCGCGCAGCCGCTCCTCCAAGCGCAGCATGTCCCTCACCGTCACCGCCTCCCGCATCACGCCGCCCCGTCTCGCTGCCGCAGCCCTGCCAGCAGCAGGGTCCCGACGAGATTCCCGTCGCCCGCGCTCATGGTGATGACCACGTCGTCCGACTCGACGCGAGCCAACAGATAAGCCGTCGCGGCCTGGACGTCGCCGACATAGCGCGCGCCGTCGTGACGCAGCACTTCGAGCAAACGCTCGCTGCGCATGCCGAGGTCGATCTTTTCGCGCGCCGCGTAGATATCGAGCAGGAGCACCTGGTCCGCGTCGTCGAAGCTGTGCGCGTAATCGTGGAGCAGGGCCTGCGTGCGGCTGTAGGTGTGCGGCTGGAAGACGGCCCAAATGCGGCGGGTGGCGTAGCGCATGCGCGCGGCGGAGAGCGTGGCGGCGACCTCGGTGGGGTGGTGGGCGTAGTCGTCGATGACGATGACGCCGCCGGCCTCGCCGATGAACTCGAAGCGGCGACCCGCGCCGTGGAAGTCGCGCAGCATCTTGGCCGCGAGCCGCGGCTTGATCTGGTGCCAATTCGCGACAGCTAACGCGGCGAGCGCGTTGCGCACGTTGTGGCGGCCGGGGACGGGGAGCGACAGGTCTGCGACGCGCTCGCCGCGCAGCCAGACCTCCGCATCGAAGCCGCCCTGCGCGTTCTGCCTCAAGTTGCGCGCCTGCCAGTCCGCATCGTCTGACAACCCTTCGAGGCCGTAGGTTTCAAATTGCGCGCCGGGGGTCAGCGCGGCGCGCAGCGCCACCGCGCCGGGGTCGTCGGCGCAGGCGACGAGCAGTCCCTCGGGGGGAATCTGCCCGACGAATTTCTGGAAGGCTTCGGTGAACGCAGCGGGCGTCGGGTAGCAGTCGACGTGATCCCATTCCACGTTGGTGACCACGCCCACTTCGAGCTCCAGCCCGAGGAACATGCGGTCGTACTCGTCCGCCTCGACAACAAACGGGCCTTTGCCTGCGCGCGCGGAGATGTTCGAGAGCGCGGCCATGCCCTCCGCGGGGCCGAGCGAGAGCCGGCCGCCGACGATGATGCTGGGATCGAGGCCGGCGCGCAGCAGCAGGATGGCGATCATGCTGGTGGTCGTCGTCTTGCCGTGGGTGCCTGCGACGCCGACGCCGTGCTGACCGCGCATGAGCGGGCCGAGCAACTGCGAGCGCTTCACGACTGGTATGCCGGCAGCCTCGGCGGCGGCGATCTCCGGGTTGCCTTCGGGCACCGCGGAGGAGATGAGCACGATGTCTGCGCCGTGGACATTCTCAGCGCGATGGCCGCGGAAGATGGTGACGCCGCGCTCGGCCAGCGCATCGGTCGCGTCGTTCGGCCGTTGATCCGAGCCGCTGACCCGGTAGCCCCGTTCCAGCAGGAAGCCGGCGATGGCCGAAAGCCCGGAGCCGCCAATGCCAATTAAGTGGAAGCTAACAGGCGCACCCTGCGGCTTGCCTTCGCGCAGCAATTTGACCCACGGCGGATCGCCCTCCGCCATGCGCCTTGCGCGCTCGCTCCATTCGCCCATCGTTTGCTCGTTCATTTCCAGACTCTTGCGATTAGCAGGATGACGGCCAGGCCAATGAAGTAGGGCCAACTGAAGACCGCCGGCGGTAGGAGCCGCACCATCACCTCATACGCCTGCGTGAAGGGAGGCGTCACCGGGATGCCGGGCCAACCGGCCTGCTGCAGATAATACCATATGCTTCCCCACAGCAGGTAACCATTTAAGAACCCCGTGCCGATGTCAAAGAATGTGCGGCCGCCCTTGCCGGGAAACGCAAGCGTCTGGCCCTGATAGGAAATGAACGCCAGCACGAGCAGCGCGACGACGTAAATCCAGGCGCGAGCGGCGCTGATCGCGGGATCGCCCGTGATGACGTTGAGCGCGTTCTCCACAAGACCCTGGTAGCGTTCGTTGAGCAGTTCGATGACGAACAGCCCGATCAGGAGCATGGTCGTGACGCCGAGCTCGCGGGGATAGCCGCGGACCACGCCGACGAAGGCCCACACGCCCAGCAGAATCAGGAAGGTGATCTCGACTGGACCCACGGCGCTATCCCTTCTCGCTGCGGCGGCTGCTGCGGTTGCCGCTGGCGACTGCCAGCAGCACGAAGACGGCGATGACGATGCCCAGGAACGCCGCGATCAAGCCGCGATCGACGAGCCCGTTCAGGAAGCCCAGGATGCGCTCGGCGAACGATGGCCCCGGCTGGCCGGGAACGATGACCACGGGCCCGGTTGGGGTGGGCGGGCCGAAGCCGAACGGCAGCGGCACGAGCGCGGCATATTCGGGCGCAATAGCGCGCACGACCATCGCGGCGACGATGTAACCGGCGAGCAACCCGAGCAGCAGCCCCCAGATCGAACGGGGTCCTTTGAACCAATTGATTCCCGAAAGGAGCACGCCGAGGAAGACGATGCCGACGAACAGGAGCCCCAGCACCAGGTTTTCGTTCTCCTCGGTGACGAGCGGGGGCGTGCTGCGCAACGCCTCGAGCGCATCGCCGCTGCCGCCTTCTCCCGACAAGGCGTTCAAGCCGCCGGAAAGCAGGAACTGGAACCCTTTGGCGAGAGCGTTAATGTAGCGAATGATGCTGTCGCCGAGGATGCCGGTGACGGCCACCGC
>JALOOB010000093.1 GCA_025454635.1 Anaerolineae bacterium | reverse complement strand
CGCCGGCAACTGCCGGTTCAGGTCGAGCGCGGCCAGCAGGCGCAGCTTGACCTCGTCGGGAAGCGGTTCGTGCCCATGGTCATGATACAGCGTCACGGTTCGCTTGAGCGTGTCCACCACGATCCGGCAGTTGTCGCACTCGGCGACGTGCTGCTCGATCTCCGCGCACAGCTCCGCTTCCAACTCGCCGTCGATGTAATCCGACAGTGTTCCCAGCATATCTCGGCATCCCACTTCAGCCCACCTCTTTCTCCCCTCGTTTCGCCTCGGCGAAGTACTCGGTCAAGCGCTCGCGCAGCGCCAGCCGCGCCCGGTGCAGGCGCACTTTCGCGTCGACAGGCCCTCGATGTCGCGCAGCACGAAGATCGACCGCAGCGACTCGGGCAACGTGTCCAGCGCCGCGGTGAGCACCGCGCGCAGCTCCTGGTTCAGCAGCAGGTCGTCGGGGATCGAGCCCCAATCCACCAGCTCGCGCGGCAGTTGCTCGCCGGCCTCGGTCGTCACCGGCTCGTCGAGCGACTCGGTCGGCGCCTTCCGCTTGCGGAGTCGCATCAGGGCCGCGTTGTAGCCGATGCGGTAGAGCCACGTCCCCAACTGGCTGCGGCCCTCGAACTTCGGCAGCGCCCTGAACGCGCTGATGAACGTCTCCTGCAGGACCTCTTCGGCCTCATGCGGGTCCTTCATCAACCGCAGCGCCAGGTTGTAGACCGGGCCGGAGTGCTTGTCGACGATCTGAGCGAACGCGTCCTGCCTGCCGGCTTTCGCGGCTGCGACCAGTTCCTCTTCGGTGTGGTAAACGGTAGCCGTAGCCTGCTCCTTTCGATGCGCCCTGATTCTGTGAGGTTACGCGAAAAGGCCCGCAGGGGCAAATCCCCGCGGGCCGTTACGTCTGTTTTTTGCCGCCGAGGCTACAAAGAGCTCTGAGGGCGCTCCTCTGTGATCTCCGTTTCCTCTGCGGCAAACGTCCGCTTACGCCAGAAGGCGCTCCAGCTTGTTCTTGAGCGTGCCGTACTGGTTCAGGCCGACGACGCGGTCGACCTCCTGCCCGCCCTTAAAGTAGATGAGTGTCGGGATGCCCATAATGCCGTAGCGCATCAGGATCTCCGGGCAGTCGTCTGCATTGACCTTGCCGATCACCGCGCGGCCACCATATTCCTGCGCCAGCTTCGCAACGGACGGCGCAATCGCATGGCACGGTCCGCACCACTCCGCCCAGAAATCCACAACCACGGGCAGTTCGCTGCCGGCGATCTGCGCGTCGAACTCCTCCGCGTTCAGGTGCAGCGGCTCGGCCGCCGGCGCCTTGGCGGCTTCGGGGGCCGCACTCTCGTCTTTATTTCCCGTGATGCGCTTCAGCAAATCCATCTTGATAAGCTCCTCTCGTGACTATTCCAGCTTTTTCAGCGTTGACATCAATTGGTCCAGCATGGTGTCCACGTCGCCCTCCGCAGGCTCCAGCATGCACCGCTCGGCATAGGCGCGGGCCAGCACCAGGCTGGCGTTATGCACCGCGGAGCGAATCGCCGCCATCTGCTGGAGAATCGCGCCGCACTCCCGCTCGTCCTGGACCATCTTCTCGACCCCGCGCACCTGGCCTTCGATCCGGTGCAGCCGGGCGATCAGATCGGCCTTGACCTCAGGCGATCTTAGTTCCATCTTCCCTCGCCGTGACTTGACACGCTCTGTCCCAACTACTATACTGGGGTAGAGTATATACGATTTGCGAGGAAAGTCAAAATGCGGGGGTGGCAATGACAAGCAGCGGCAAGCAGTTGGGGCTGGGGATTTCGCTCACTGCCGAAGAGGTGGTCGAGCTGAAGATGATCGCGCAGGACGAGGACGAGGCAGCCGCGCTGGACTTCGTGCGGCGCCTGCGGCGCAAGGTGCTCGAAGTCGAACGGCGCCACTGCGGCGATCCCGACAAGCTGCCGGGGATGAACTGAGATTGAAGATTGAAAATTGAAGATTGAAGATGGCTCCGCGCCATCTTCAATCTTCAATCTGCTATTTTCAATTACATAAGTGCGGCCAGCCGCGCGCGCGATTCCTCGTACAGCTTCTCGTGCAGGCTGACGCCGTGCGAGTCCATCGTGACGACCGCGGGAAATCCCTCGACGCGCACCACCCAGAACGCCTCGGGCACACCGAGTTCGTCCTTCTTGTAGACGCCGAGCACTTCCTTCACGTAGGACGCGATCAGCGTGGCCGCGCCGCCGACCGCGTGGAGGTAGACCGCGCCGTAGTCCTGGCACGCGGCGAGCGTCTTCGGCCCCATGCCGCCCTTGCCGATCACCGCGCGCAGGCCGAAGCGCTGGATGACCTCGTACTCGTAGGGTTCCTCGCGCGTGCTGGTCGTGGGGCCGGCCGACACGAACTTCCAGCGGCCCTCATCGTCCTTCGCGACCACGGGGCCGCAGTGATACATTACGCCGCCCTTCCACAGCCGCGCCAGCTCGTCGTAGATCGCTTGCTCCGCAGGCGGAATGGCCGCGCCCTTGAAGAACGTGTCCTTCATGTACTTGTGGGCCGCGTCGCGCGCGGTGACGACCGTGCCATAGAGCCGGACCTGGTCGCCCACGTGGAGGCTCCGAATCGTCTCTTCGCTGATCGGGATCTGGAGATCGTAGCTTGCCATTTCTCGCCTCACTCGATCGTCGCAACGCCGTCGCGGTAGATGAGCGAGCGGCGGCGATCGGCCCAGCACATGTAGGACGCGGTGACGAAGTAGCTGGCCGGCAGGCGTTCGAGCGAGTCGATCTTGACCGACAGCACAGTCGTCTTGCCGCCGAAGCCCATCGGCCCGATGCCGAGGGTGTTCGCCTCGCGCGCGAGCCGCTGCTCCAACTCGGCCAACCTCGGGTCCGCGTTGACGTCGTCGAGCGGCCGGTAGAACTGCTCCTTCGACTTGATGTAGCTCGACCCGCGATCTCCGCCCACCGCGACGCCGATGACGGCCGGCGCGCAGCCCATCCCCTGCGCCTGGTGCACCGCGTCCAGCACCGCGCGGCGCACGCCCTCGAGATCCCGGCCCGCTTCGAGCCGGCTGTCGGGCATGCTGTACTGCGCGCCGACGTTCTCGCACCCGCCGCCCTTAAGCATCAGGTCGACCTTGAGATACGGCTCCTCCCATTCCTCGAAATGGAAATAGGGGAAGTCGTCGCCAAGGTTGTTGCCGGGGTTCTTGCCGGTCAGCGTGTCGACCGAGTTGGGGCGCAGATACGACATCTGCGTCGCCTTCTCGACTGCCTCGCGGATCTGTTTTTTCAGCGCGAGCGTCGACCAGCCGGTCGGGTAGTAAACGTAGAAGATGGGCGTGCCGGTGTCCTGGCAGATGGGCGTGGAGTGGGCGCGGGACAGCCGCACGTTTTCGAGGATGGAGTCGAATGCGGTCTGCGCGGCCGAACCCTCATCCTCGCCCGCGCGCGCCTGATGCAGCGCGGCCTCGATGTCCGCCGGCAGGTCGGTCGACGCGCGACGGATCAACTCGATGAAGTGGGGCGCCAGGTTTTCCATGAAACCCTCCCTTGCCGGACGGTGAGTAACGCCCGCCTACTCCCGCGCCCAGCGAATATCCATGTCCTCGCGGTCGCCGAGCGCCTTGCGCAGCAGCGCCACGAGGCCCGCATCGAGCCCGCGCTCTTCGAACATATCAATCGTGGCCGCGTTGATGTAGTAATCCGTATCCTCGCGCGACTCTTCTTCGAGTTGATTAACCATTGCCTGAAGCTGCGCCTCGGTGATCGAGCCGTAAACCGTGCCGGTTGCCTCATCGTAAATCTTGACCATACTGTCCTCTCCGTCGGTGAGCGGCATTTCTGCCAGCAGCCAAGTCATTTCGAATGGCTTAGGTGTACCATAGCTGCGACGCCCGCGCAAGCCCGATTCCCTTGACCGCCCTTCCCTCCCGCTGCTATAATCTCACCGCGCTTTGCGCATGATTTGCGCGAAGTCCTCGGCTACGCGCGCCGTCAGGAGGCAGTCATGGACTTAGTGGTTACCGAGATGAAGCGAGCTCAGCTCGTGCATGTTAGTGGGCGCGTCGACAGCAGCACCGCGCCCCAGCTTCAGGAGAAGCTCGCCGTCCTGATCAAGGGCGGCGCGCGCAATCTTGTTATCAATATGAAAGATGTCTCCTTCCTCAGCAGCGGCGGACTGCGCGCGCTCTTGTCGGCGCTGCAGGCGGCCAAGAAGCAGGGGGGCGACGTGCGCCTGTCCGAGGTCTCCGAGCCGGTCGCGCGGGTGCTCGAACTGACCAGCTTTGATATGCACTTTAAATGCTTCGGCAACGACACCGAGGCCGTCGGCAGCTTCTGAGCGTTGCGCCGCGCGCATCGCGCGGTTGCCCCCCTGCGAGGAGCCTGCCGTGCTAGCGCACCGCGCGGAGATCCTGAAAGACGCGACGGTGTTGCGCGCGCTCTCCGCCCAGGAAGCCGGCGCGGTCGCGCGGGTCATGGAAGAGGTCGACCTGGCCGCGGGGCAGACGGTTTTTGTCGAAGGCGAGCCGGGCGACCGCTTCTACATTGTGGAAGCCGGCCTGCTGGAAGTGGTCAAGGCGCTCGGCACGGAGGAACAGCGGCGCCTGGCCGAGCGGGGCCCGGGCGAATACTTCGGCGAGATGAGCCTGTTCGACCCCGCCGGCCTGCGCACCGCGACCGTGCGCGCGATCACGCCGGCGCGCCTGCTTTCGCTGCACCGGGCCGACTTCCAGAACCTCCTTAAAGCCCATCCGGCGCTCGCCTTTGAGATGCTCCGCGTCCTGACGCTGCAGCTTCGCGATAACAACAACGCCACTATCACGGACCTGCGCAGCAAGAACAGCGAGCTTGCCACCGCGTATGCTGAGTTGAAGGCTGCCCAGGCCCAGATCATCGAGAAGGAGAAGCTGGAGCAGGAGCTGCGGACCGCAAAGCGCATTCAGCAGAGCATCCTGCCGTCCGCGCTTCCGCAGCTCGCCGGGTACAGTTTCGGCGCGTTCATCGCCCCCGCGCGGAGCGTCGGCGGCGACCTGTACGACTTCATTCCATTGGATGACGGCCGGCTGGGGATCGCGGTCGGGGACGTCTCGGACAAAGGGGTGCCCGCGGCCATCTTCATGGCGCTGACGCGCAGCCTCCTGCGCGCCGAAGCAACGCGTGTATCGTCGCCTCGCCTTGCCCTCGAACGGGTCAACCGCCTGCTGCTCGACATGAACGAAGACGGCATGTTCGTCACGCTGCTGTATGGCATCCTCGACGCCGAGCAGCGCACGTTCACTTACACGCGCGCGGGCCACGAGGTGCCGCTTCGCATTCTGCCCTCAGGTGACGTGCGCCTTGCCGAAAGGGGCACGGGTGCGCCGCTCGGGGTGTTCGCAGAAATCGGCCTCGACGAGCGGACGGTGGTGCTTGCGCCGGGCGAAACGCTCCTGATTTACAGCGACGGGGCCACCGACGTCATTGATTTCAGCGAGGCGCTCTATGGTATTGACCGGCTGCGCGCGACTGCGGCCGGCGCAGCCGGGGCGGCAACGGCCCAGGAATTCTGCTCCACCCTGTGGAGCGATCTGGAGGCGTATCGGGGCGAAGCCGCGCAGGCCGACGACGTAACTTTAGTCGCACTACGCCGCGAGTGAGGTTTGCCTTTGCCTTGTTGTTGAGCTATCATGGCGCAGCGAGGCTGGTATGCGCCCTACCATGTCTGTGGACCCGGAGTTGTGCAGGACCTGTTCGTCGTGCTCTGCGCGGCGAGCTTGTCGGCCGCGCGCCATCCTCCAGATGGAGCGGGGCGGCCTTCCTGCCGTCGACGCGTCCCGCTGCCTCGGCTGCAAGGCGTGTCTGCCGTCCTGCCCCCACGGTGCGGTGATTGTGATGGAAGAGCGCCACAGCCAGACCAACCGCCCCTGAGGGACGTCCATTTATTAGCTACCCCCTCCCACGCTGGCCCGCTTGCATTAGTTTTGCTTCTGACACCCATAATAAATCTCTATAATCCAACATGACCTTAATCATAAGCTTTGCTGCTTCTTCACGGGGATAATGCTTGTGACCGCAGGCGCAATCTCGCGCTGTGGACAATCCCCTCAGGAGCGCAAGAAGTGACTCGCAAAGCCCTGTTTACCGTCCTTGCTGTCATCGTGATCGCTAGCCTTTTCGCGATGCCGGCAGCTGCGCAGACCCCCAACCCCGTCCAAGAGGCCGCGGAGAAGTATTTCGCCGGCGGCACCAAGAACATCCAGGCGAAGGATCTGTTCGCCAACCTGAACGACGGCGACGCGTCGAACGACCCCTTCATGGTCGACATCCGCGCCCCGGAAGATTTTGCCAACGGGCACATTAAGGGCGCGGTCAACATCACTGGCAAAGCCCTCTTCACCCCCGAGGGCCTCGCGCAACTGCCCCGCGACAAGCAGATCGTCCTGAACTGCTACTCGGGCCAGACCGCCAGCCAGTCGACCGCTGCGCTGCGCATGATGGGCTATGACGCCTACAACCTCCTTTACGCCGTCCCGAGTTGGGGCACGAACGAGAAGGTGACCTACCCCTTCACGAAGGAACAGAGCATGGGCTACGCCGTGAGCACCGAGGCCGCGTCGCTGGGCGAGGCCGGTGAGCTTCCTGCGCCCCTCGGCGCGACCGTGGAAGCTGCGGCTGCCGCCTACTTCGCCGGTGGCTTCAAGGCCGTCAAGGCGTCGGATGTGTTCGCGAACCTGAATGATGGCGACACCTCGAACGACCCCGTCATCCTCGACACGCGCGCTCCCGAAGACTACGCGGCCGGCCACGTGCCTGGCGCGGTCAACGTCAACGTGAAGGAGATGTTCACGGCTGCCAACCTCGCCAAGCTGCCGGCGGACAAGCAGATCGTTTCCTACTGCTACTCCGGCCAGACCGCCAGCCAGGTGACGGGCGCGCTCCGACTGCTGGGCTACGACGCCTACAACATGCAGTTCGGCATGGCCTCTTGGGCCATCGTCAACGACAAGTCGACGCCCGTGTGGGATGTCAGCAAGAGCCTGGGTCAGCCGCTCGAGGTCACCGCTGCCGCTGCCGCGGCTGCCACGACGACGACCGCAACTGCCGCCGCCCCCGCCACCATGCCGACCACTGGCGCGGCGTTCGGCGCCCTCTTCCTGGCCGGGTTGGCCGCGGTGAGCGCAGGTTTCGCGCTCCGCCGCCGCTAGAACCTCTCAGCGTCTACCCCAGACCCGGCCCACCGTGTCAGCCCGCGCTGACGCAGGGGCCGGGTTTGTATCTTGCACGGAGGAAAGATGTCCCAACTAACCCGCGTTCGGGTGCGGGCAAGCGGCCTCCTCAGCCTACTGGTGCTCGTTGGCCTCGTCCTGGCGGCCTGCGGCGGCGCAGCAACGCCCGCGCCCACCGCTGCGCCGGCAGAGGTTGCGCAGGCGGCCACTCAACCGCCCGCGCCCACCGAGCCCCCGGCGACTGAAACCGCGCTGCCGGCCACCACCGCGCCGACTGCGACTGCTGAGCCCACCGCCACCCTCGCGCCCACGGAAACGCCTGAGCCTACGCCGACCGAAGCGCCCACGGAGGCGCCAACCGAGGCGGCCCCGGTGGATGCGACCAACTGCGTCACCTGCCACACGAGCGAGGAGAGCCTTCAGCAGTTCGCGAAAGAGGATGAGCCGGCGGAGTCGCTCTCCGAAGGCGAAGGCTGAGGTGGCTCTGTGCCTCCGTTGGAGGCATGGCAAAAGGTGTTCGTCGATGCGGTGAAGTTCGTCGAACAGGATCCCCACGCGAAGGCAGCAAACTGCATCCAGTGTCACGGCGGCCAGCCCGGCACTGACGACATGGCGGCGGCCCACGAGGGCGTCGTCACCGACCCGACGTCAACCAAAGAATCGGCTGAGAAGCTGTGCGGCGCGTGTCATGCGGAAGTTGTCACCGCGCAGACGCAGAGTCTCCACTTCACAAACGGCGGTTATGACACGATCATCGGCGCGCGCCTCGGCGAAGCGCCCGAGTCGCACAAGGCGTGGGAAGAAGCGCGGCAAAACCACTGCAGCGGCTGCCACACGACCTGCGGCCAGTGTCACATCAGCCAGCCGACCAGCGTCGGCGGCGGCCTCATCAGCGGCCATCAGTTCAAGGGCGTGCAGGCGTTTACGCGCACCTGCACCGGTTGCCACGGCTCGCGCGTCAACGACGAGTACACGGGCCAGAACGAGGGCATCCCGGCTGACGTCCATTGGACCAAGGCGGGCATGCCGTGCTTCAAGTGCCACACGGGCGACGCGCTCCACGGCATGGGCGCGGACGGCAAGCCCCTCGAAAAGACGGAGCGCTACGACGGCGCGCCGGCCCCTGAGTGCCTCGACTGCCACCCGGACTCAGTCGCCGGCAAGAGCGAGATCGAGCAGCACAACATCCACGGCGACAAGCTGGCCTGCCAGGTCTGCCACAGCGTGGAGAACAAGAACTGCTACGGCTGCCATGTCCAGACGAACGAAGAGGATCAGCCCTTCTTCAAGATCGAGCCGTCGGTCATGAACTTCAAGATCGGCCTCAATCCGCAGAAGAGCGCCGACCGGCCCTGGAACTACGTTGTGCTGCGCCATGCGCCGATTGACCCGGACAACTTCGCCTTCTACGGCAAGGACATCCTGGCAAACTTCGACGCGCTGCCGACCTGGAAGTACGCCACGCCGCATAACATCCAGCGCCAGACGCCGCAGAACCAGACGTGCGACAGTTGCCACGGCAACGCCGAGATATTCCTCAGTGAGGAAGACCTGCGACCTTACGAGGTCGAGGCGAACCAGTCCGTGATCCCGCAGCAGTTGCCCCCGAAGATGGGCCGGTAACTGCCCTGCCGCAGAGAACACAGAGGCCTCAGAGAAACATCTCTGAGGCCTCGCTGTGTCTGGCGGCCCGACCTATGCGAGCTGGCGCCACGCATCGGCTTCCGGCGAGAACGCGTACTCCCAAAATGCCTGGTGCAGCGGCGTAACCGCCCGCCGCGGATGGCGGACCATGTAAATCTGCCGCACCAAGTCCAGCCCTTCCACCGGCACCTCCACCACGCGCCCCAGATCTAGCCCGCGCGCTGCGGCCAGTCGCGACACGAAGGCCGCGCCAATGCCGGCCTCGACCGACATTTCGATTGCCTCGGCATTCGCCAGCGTCAGCGCGACCTCAAGCCGGTCGATGTCGATCCCGTGGTGCGCCAGCCCTTCTGCGAGGACCTCGCGCGATCCCGCAGACTGCTCCCGGCTGATGAAAGGTTGGCTCAGCAGTTCCTGCGGCGTCACCGTCCGACCGTCCGCCCACGGATGATCCGCCGCGACGATGAGCACGATGCGATCGGACGCGAAAGGTTCGTAAATAAGCTCGCTGTGACTGACTCTTGCGGACACCACCGCGATCTCCGCGCGTCCGGTCACCAACCCATCGACCGCCGAGCGCCGCGACGTGACATTGATGGTGACCCGCACCTGCGGATGGCAGCGGCGGAAACCCGCCACAATGCGCGGCAGGATGTACTTGCCCACCGTCGTGCTGCACGCGATGGAGAGCTCCCCAATCAACACCCCCTTCAGGCCCCACATCGTTTCTTCGATGTGTTTCATCTGGCAAAGCGTGTCCTGAGCAAGGGGCAAGAGCACGCGGCCTGCGTCGCTGAGCTGGATACTACGCCCGTTGCGACGAAACAGTTCGATGCCCAGCTGCCGTTCGAGGTTGCCTATGTGCAGGCTTACCGCCGGCTGGCTCAGGAAGAGACGTCGCGCCGCGACGGAGAAGTTCTCGGCGAGAGCGGCTTCGACGAATACGTTTAGCTCGTGCAGGTTGATCAAAGCGAGGCCTCGTTGGGGTAAATCCCCTGCACTATAATCCCTTCCTATAAGCTGCGCCATGATGACTGTCATACCTTGTATAAGAAGCGGTCAAAGCTGCGTGCTATACTGGCGCAATCACAGTCTGGAGGCCGCCAATGCTTCGCCGGTCCGTCGTTGCTCTGGCGGCAGCGCTCACGTTTTCGCTGCCTCTGGTTTCGCCTCAGTCCGCGCAGGGTCCTGTCCCGCCCCATCGAACCTGGTTGCCGGTGGTCACCGCAGCGGCGCCGCAGCCCGCGTTAATCTCCGCGCTTGTCTATGACGGCTTTGCCACCGGCGACAAGGACGAGGGCTTTCAACTTTTCAATCCCAACCCGCAGCCGGTCGACCTCGCCGGCTGGCAGATCCGCAGCGGCAGCCGGAGCGCGGTCTTTCCTCCGCTCATCTTGTCACCGGGTGGCGCGCTCTGGTGCGGTCGCGAGGCCGTCGCCTTTCGCCGCACCTTCGGCGCCTGGCCCGCCTGCGAGTGGGGCGCAGACACGAGCGCGGACATACCGAACCTGAGCGGCGGCTCGCCGCAATTCGCCAACAGCGGGGGCCGCGTCGCGCTGCTGCGGCCCGACGGGCAATTGAGCGACGTGATCGTCTACAAATCCGGCAGCGCGGTCGAGGGCGGCTGGGAGGGCGCCGGCGTCGAACCATATGCGCCGACCAGCGCCCTGCACGAGCAAGGCCAGGCGCTCTACCGCAAGCTGGACGAGCTCACGGCGCGGCCCCTGCCCGACACCGACCGGGCCGTTGACTGGGCGAGCGACTTATCTGAGCCAACGCAGGGCCGCCGCGTCCGATACGGCGGCTGGAACTTCGACAGCTTGTTCTTCCCCGCAGCCGCGCGAGAGAACGCGAAGCTGCAAGTCGTCGTTGCGCCCGACGCATCCTTCGATTCCCTGGCGCAGTCGCTGTGGGCCGCGCGTTCCAGCATCGCCTTCGAAGGCTTCACGTTTGAAAGTCCCGCGCTGGCCGTCATCCTCGCCGACCGCGCGCGGGCTGGCCTGCGCGTGACGCTTCTGCTCGAAGGCGCGCCACCCGGTGGTGTCTCAGACCAGCAGCGGTGGTGCGTCGCGCAGATCGCGGGGGCAGGCGGCAGTGTCTATTACATGGTCGGAGATAGCGCGGCCGGCATCCATGACCGTTACCTCAATCAACACGCGAAGATCTGGCTTATCGACGGGTCGACCGCGATCATCGGCAGCGAAAACCCCAGCCTGGATTCGTTTCCGAACGACGACAAGGCCGACGGAACGCTCGGCCGACGCGGCGTGTATCTCGCGACGGATGCCCCCGTGGTCGCAAGTCGCGTCGCGGAGATCATTGCCGCGGACCTCGACACGACCTTCCCCGATCTGCTCGCCTACGATCCGGCGCATCCAATGCTGGGCGCGCCGCCCGCCGGCTTTGCGCCGGTCTTCGACAGCGGGGGCGCGCGCTACGCCGCCCCTTTTACGGAACCGCTGGAGATGGCGGGCAGCCTCCGC